>NZ_DKSP01000083.1:1044-9321 GCF_002472745.1 Sphingobacterium sp. UBA7253
ATAGGTTAATAATATGGCTAAAACACCCGGAGTACCCCATGCTTTCGGGTGTTTTTTTTGTTTTTTACCCTTCCGTTGTTCCTTGGATATGTTTAACTAAATTTAAATGCTTAAGAACCTATATCTTGCCTGATTGGCTCATTGGTTAAATATTTCAGTTTTAATATTCTAGAATAATCGCTAGTAATCTCATGATTATGGAAATTTATTTCGCTGTATAACGATTCTGCTACAGTGTTGCTAATTATAATGACTTTGAGTAAGTTTAGGGAAAGAGCCACAGGAAATAAATTATGTCTATTGTTGACAAACAGACTTTAGCAGATTTAAATGTTACCAACAACAGGTATAAGGATATGATTGATTTTTTCGATTGTACAGTTACGGTAGGTGGGCGGGATATGTTGTATAGTTATTTTCTTAAACCTCTTTCCTCTAAATTGGAAATAGAAAGCAGACAGCATTTAATTCTTTTTATGCAAAAAGTTGAGATTTCGGATCTATTGGATAAGTATATGATGCAGGATCTTGAGCAATATTTGTCTCTGCCACAGGAACCCTATTCACCTTCTCGGACTACTTATTACTTGGAAATGGTGTCAACGAATTTTTTTTCTTTGGATTTTAAAAAACGCGAGATACTTGTAAAGCGATCTATTCACGAAATAGCAAAGATTACGGATGGTCTTGCTATTTTATTAGAATATGTAAAATCAGAAGGTCATACTTTAGCTATTCTCAAAGAGTATAGTAAACACATAGATTATGTTTTGGAAGATATCGATCGGGATGAATTTATACAGTTGCTGAATAACAAATTTTCTAAAGAGCTGATGATCAAATACGATTATCTTTTTAGAAATATAAAACGAAATGCAATACGTGAGATTTTCGATGTTTTGTATCATTTGGATGCCTTGTTCAGTGTAGCAAAAAGTATCAAAGGAAAGAATCTTGTATTTCCTCAGATTGAGGAAAAGACAGGGGGAGAGGATATGATCACCATACGTGGAGCTTATAATTTATTTATCGAAGATGCCATTAAAAATGATGTCGAAATCAATAAAGAAAATAACCTTTGGTATTTGACTGGAGCAAATATGACAGGAAAATCTACCTTGTTGAAGACAATTGGAAGCTGTGTTTATCTGGCACATCTTGGTTTTCCGGTTCCAGCAGATGCGATGAAAACAGTGCTTTTTGATGGAATATCGGCGACCATAAATTTAGGTGATAATATAAATGCAGGTGCAAGTCACTTTTTTAACGAAGTATTACGGGTTAAACATTTGGCGGAGTTACTGGCATCCGGTAAGCAAATGTTTATTCTCATGGATGAGCTATTCAAGGGGACAAACCATAGTGATGCTAGTGAAGCAACCCAGGAATTAGTTAACTGTTTGAAAGGATATAAGAACAGTGTATTCTTATTGTCCTCACATATTACAGAAATTTGCCCCATACTGTATAAAGATGGTATTGCGATGAAATATTTAGAGGTTCAGTTGGATGAACAGGAGGGGATTGTCTTTACGTACCGACTTTTGGATGGTGTTGCCGAAGAAAAGTTAGGCATGTGGTTATTGCGTAAAGAACGGGTATTTGAGATTTTAAGGAAATTTGATTTGGGAAGACAAAAAGAATGAGATTATTGTGATATTGATTATATTGTTCCAGTTTTATAGTCTTTGGCAAACTTTTGGTCGAACATAACCAATTGTCTGTATCTTATCGGATTCCGTAGACTTGACAAAGTAATCTAAACCATTTTTTATGATATCCCGTATTCAATTTAGTGTTGTTCTATTTTTTATCTATTTTAACTGCTACTCGCAATCTAAATATGTCAATCCGTTTATCGGTGCGGTTACCAGTGGTGAAAAAGCCGAAACGGGAGGACACGGATTCGGTAAAACTTTTCCAGGAGCAGCAACTCCATTTGGCTTAACACAGATTAGCCCCAACACGATTACCGGTGGAGATAATGGTTCTGGATATAACTACGAGCATACCTCCATCGAAGGATTTGCCTTTACACAAATGAGTGGTATAGGCTGGTACGGTGATCTAGGTAATTTTTTAGTCATGCCGACCACAGGAGAGCTGAAAACTTCGGCAGGCAGTGCCGAACATCCGGAAAAAGGCTACCGCTCTCGTTTTTCCAAAAAAGATGAGAAAGCAGGTGCCGGTTACTATGGCGTGGTGCTTTCAGATTATCATATAAAAGCTGAAATGACCGCTACACCGCATAGCGGTATGCTTCGGTTTACTTTTCCCAAACATAAAAAGTCGCGGATTCAGATCGACTTAGCGCGGCGAGTAGGTGGTACATCTACGGAACAATATGTGAAAGTGGTGGACAACCATACCATCCAAGGATGGATGAAGTGCGCGCCCGAAGGTGGAGGTTGGGGAAATGGTGATGGGAAGGCAAATTATACGGTCTATTTTTATGCCCAATTTAGTAAGCCTTTTACCGATAAAGGAGTATGGAGTTGTACCCTTCCAGAGGGGCAAAAACGGAAATTGGAAGATGTCACAAGTGCCAGTTATCAAGAGATGGTTTCCAAATCTGTCGTCACAAAAAATATCGGCATTATGGAAGGTAAACATTTGGGGTTTTATACCGAATTCCCTACACAAGTAAATGAGCAGGTCTTAATGAAAGCTGGAATTTCATTTGTCAGTATGGAGGGAGCCAAAAATAACCTTGAAACAGAAATCAAAGATTGGAACTTTAACAATGTATTGAAGCAAACGCAGAAACGATGGGATGATGCATTAGGGAAAATCGAGGTTCACGGTGGGACAGAAGACGAGAAAACTGTTTTTTACACAGCTTTGTATCATTCGATGATCGATCCGCGAGATTTCTCGGATGTAGATGGAAAATACGTTGGCGGTGACGGACATATTCACCAAACGAAAGATTTTACCAAGCGAACAGTATTTAGCGGCTGGGATGTTTTTCGAAGTCAGTTTCCTTTGCAAACGATTATTAATCCGACTATCGTAAATGATATGATCAATTCTTTGGTGACATTGGCCGAAGAAAGTAAACAGGATTATTTAGAACGTTGGGAATTTTTGAATGCGTATAGTGGCTGTATGATCGGAAACCCTGCCGTATCAGTTATTACGGACGCCTATATGAAAGGGATATCCAACTTTGATGTAGAAAAAGCTTATAAATATGCGCGACAGACTGTTGAAAAATTTGGAAATGGAGAAAAGGGAACTACAGGAGAAATTTCAACGACATTGGAATACGCTTATACAGAATGGTGCCTGTCTCAATTAGCAAAACGATTAAATAAAACGGCTGATGTGGATTTATATGCTCATCGTGCGCAAAGTTATAGAAATCTCTTTGATCCCACAGTCGGCTGGTTTCGACCGAAAGAACAGGATGGTACATGGAGTAAATGGCCAGAAACGGGCCGCTTAACCCAAAATTATGGCTGTGTTGAGAGCAACCCTTATCAGCAGGGATGGTTTGTCCCTCATGATGTGGATGGACTTGCAGGCCTTTTGGGTGGTAAGCAAAAAACCATCGCGGATCTCAATAGTTTTTTTGAACTCGCTCCGCAAGATATGATGTGGAATAATTATTATAACCATGCCAATGAACCGGTACACCATGCACCCTTTTTGTTTAATCGTTTAGGAGCGCCATGGCTCACGCAAAAATGGACGCGTGAAATTTGTTCACGTGCCTATCATAATTCAGTTTATGGTCTGATAGGTAATGAAGATGTGGGGCAAATGTCAGCATGGTATGTATTGGCGGCATCTGGATTACACCCTATTTGTCCGGGTGACACACGCTATGAGATTACAAGTCCTGTGTTTGATACGATCACCTTTAAACTTGATCCCAAATATTATCCTCGGACACAGTTTGTAATCAAAACAGAAAATAACTCGCCTGAAAATCGCTACATCCAAAAGGCTGAACTTAATGGCGTCTCTTATAATAACTGTTTTATAGATCACAATGAAATTATGCGAGGCGGAACCTTGGTGCTATTTATGGGTAAAGAACCGAATAAAGAATGGGGGGCTCAGTAAAATTGTTGAAAGCAAATAAAATCAAAGTCTCAAGCAAGTATCTGAAAGTCGCATCAGTAAATGTTTTGGCAAAAAAAAAGATGAATTACTTAAAAAAACAACTCTATATCCTGTGTCTATTGGGCGTGTTGGGCCAGGCAAAGCAGAGCTATAGTCAGCAGCTGCCGCTATTTAGCAAAGAAAGCAACAGCCTGTCTGGAGACTGGCTAATAGGAACTCCCCAGGCGAAAGCAGGACTTTTCAAGACGAAAGAAGGTCATTTGGTCTTTTCCAATGGTTTGGTCAGCCGTACATTTACGACTTTTCCAAATGTAGCCAGTATTGGTTTGGATGAATTGACTGGAAATACAGCATTTCTACGGTCGATTCGACCTGAAGCCAGCGTAACAATCGATGGGTTTACCTTTGATGTCGGCGGATTGGAAGGACAGAAAGTACATAATTATTTACTGAAAGAATGGATCCCGAGTTTAAAGGCAAACCCCATGGCTTTTAAATTCCATGACTATAAAATTGAAGATACAAAACCCCGTTTTGGTTGGAAAAAGAGACCAAACTGGATGCCTAAAGATATGCCTTGGCCTGTCCCGGGCAAAGAGCTGACATTTACCTATACATTGGATCAGCAGGCGATCGATGCGCTTGCCGCAAAGAATAAAAGTGACCAAAACAGGGCATTGCTGTTGGAAGATAAATTTCAGCATCTAGATTCCGGATGGAAGTTGATGGTTTCAAAATCACATGAGCGTAATTCCTTTGTCAATGAAGGAAAAGTGGGCGAAATTATGGCACTTGAAAATGCTGCTGTGTTCGCTGAAAGAACAGTTCCTCAAGAGGTAAAGGTACTCGTAGCCAAGATGAATAAAGGTACTGATCAATCCAACGATTGGGGATTGGGTTTTGGACTAAGCCTAACGAATAGTAATCCCAGACTTTATTGGAGAGCAAGCGAAGGCAAGGTTGTTTTTTTTGATGGCAAACGCGATAACGGAACTTTCGAAGTTGGTAAAGTAGATCAGCTATGGTTTAGATATGAAATAGCCGATAAAGAATTATTGGCACAAGCCTCTTTGGACGGACAGCAATGGCGTACTGTTGGTCATCTTCCACTAAAGTCGGGTGACAAGATACAACTGGTTCGTGTCGGAAAAATGGATCCAAACGGCGGGAATAAGGATGGTAAGGCTTCGACAAAGGAAGGGCGCTCCAAAATAGAAGGTTTTTGGGCATACGGTGATTTTCCATCCCAATTTGCAGGCGATCTATCCAGTAAACTTGCTTATATGAAAAACATTACGGTACAGGTTCATTATGATCTTTATGATGACATGCCGATCTTTAGTAAGTGGATTACCGTGCAGAATCAGTCGGACCGGGAAATTGTGGTTAATAGCTTTAAGAGTGAGCAATTGGCTGTATTTGAGCCCGAAAGTTCGGTAGATCATAGAAGCCGTTGGTTATACCCTAATATCACGGTGGAAACAGATTATACATTTGGCGGTATGAGCGATGAAATCGTTTATTCCTCGAGTCTGGAGTGGAAAAAAGACCCGCTATATACGACACAGGTCCACTACGACCGGGAGACACCCTGTCTGTTGGAAGTTGCACCTAAAATGGGACCTGAACAACAGGTTGCTGCCGGTGGAGAATTTGCAAGCTATCGGGTTTGGGAGCTGTTGAACGATAGCTGGGAACGCGAACGTAAGAGCCTTGGATATCGAAAAATGCTGCGCTCCATGGCGCCATGGACAACTGAAAATCCAATATTGATGCATGTACGGAGTTCGGACAACGAGTCGGTAAAAAAGGCAATTGATCAAGCATCGGAAGTTGGTTTTGAAATGGTGATTATGACCTTTTGGTCTGGATTCAATGCCGAAGATGATTCTCCCGAAAATCTCAAGCGTATGAAGGAGCTTGCTGACTATGCGCATAGCAAAGGAATTGAACTTGGAGGCTATTCGCTCCTGGCTAGTCGGCATATTGATGCTAAAAATGACGTTGTGCTACCTGAAGGCATGCATCCTCGCTTTGGAAGTTCACCCTGTATTGAGAGTGAATGGGGCCAGGCTTACTTCAAAAAGCTGTATAACCTGTATGAAAGTTCGGGATTGGGCGTATTTGAGCACGATGGATCTTATCCTGGAGATTGGTGCTATTCCACCGATCACCCCGGGCATCATAATGAAAAAGACTCACAATGGAATCAGTTTAAACGGATCACTGATTTTTACAAATGGTGCCGTGAAAAGGGAATCTACCTGAATATTCCGGATATGTATTTCTTGAATGGCGGAAACAAAGTCGGGATGGGCTACCGTGAGGCGAACTGGTCGCTTCCGAGGGCACAACAGGAGATTGTGGAAAGACAGAATATCTTTGATGGTACCTGGGCAAAGGCGCCGTCTATGGGCTGGATGTTTGTTCCTTTGGTAGAATATCAAGGTGGAGGCAAAGAGGCAACGATCGAGCCTTTGAAGGATCACCTACCGCATTACGAGCAACGCTTGGCCAATCTATTTGGCGCAGGTGTACAGGCCTGTTATCGTGGGCCACAGCTTTATGACTCCCCAGAAACAAAAAATGTAGTGGCCAAATGGGTGAATTTTTACAAGAAACACCGCGAAGTTTTGGACAGTGATATTATCCATGTAAGACGTCCTGACGGGATGGATTATGATGCTATTTTGCACGTGAATCCGGCGGGGAAAGAAAAAGGATTACTAATGATCTATAATCCATTGGACGAAGCGATAAAACGAAAAATTAAGGTCAACTTATACTATACCGGACTGACAGGAAATGCACAAGTGGTTGAGCAAGATCAGAACAGCAGCATAATACCATTAAATGCAGCCTCGGAAGCGATCTTTGAGGTCAATATACCGGCAAAAAGTCAAACTTGGTTCGACATTAAGTAAGCCGCTCGGCAAACGTTTCGGATCAAGACTTCAATTTTTTAAAGAGTCTTCTCATCACAATGATGAGAAGACTCTTTTTTGGACTTGACTTACATGTTATTTTGTGTGCGACTTTATCTGATTGACAAGAGTTCACCACATGTGTCTTTTCCGATCAGGTTTGTCGTCGTTTATGCAATGGGATAAGCCATGCTATACGTTATTCAATATGGAGCAATTTTTTTTTGCGCTGTTGCGAAGAATGGCGCTTCCATTGGAGAGCCTTTTAAGAATAAGTCAGATAGGATCGCAAAAGAAGAAAACTCGTTTATTGTCAGTTTTGGACTTAATTAAAAAGGTTCTTTTTACTTAACGTCTTTTTTCTCCGGCCATTTTACAAACACGCCCGTTTCAAGTGTAAGTTCACCAGTTGCAGCATTATAACTATCCTTGGATAGGATAGGGATTTCACCGGCTACTTTACTTTGTTCGGGATTATGTGTACGGTTATGGTAAGTCGGCACTTTTTCAAGCTTGACCAATTTACCATTGATGCGTAGATTTTTTTGAACAACGGTTACTTTAGGCAATTTATCGTATCGGATGACATTCAACCCTTCGAGGTCCCGCTGTCTTTGGGCGAAATCAATAAAATACTTGTATTGCTCCAAGAACGATGTGATGTGTTTTTTCATCTGGATCTTTTTACCCGGGAAGGCTAGGGACCCTACATTGACCACTCTTTTAGTGCTTAAATCTTCGACATACATCGTGACCCAGGAATGTTCATAATCGCCCCAGCTGAAATAGGTTTCTTTGGGGTTAATAGTGTCTGGAACGGCTTTGTCTGCGATATAGCCTTCTTTTTTTAGTGTGATGCGATAAGAACCTTTGTGCCAGCCTACGGTATTGCGGACACTGATAAAATCACCCTCCGCATCTGAACTGGCATAATATCCTGTAGTTTTTAAAGCCTTTTTTGTTCGTTCAAACCAACGCGAAAAGATGCCATTAAATTTGATATCTTCTTCTTTACCAGTCTTAACACTGATACCGCCACCGGCAGATTGAATACCACAATATAAAGGCATATTGTTTAGGGATATATTAAAGGGTGAAATGTAAAATGAATAGTGGTCTGGGATGTCATCTTGTACAATAATATCAATGGAAATAGAATGGAAATCATTGACGGCTGAGTCCAATACATAATAGGAATTGGTATGCTGTTTTCATATTTTTTTTAAGCTCCTCTTTGGTTTGGGAAAAGGCTGTGCCACTGAATGGATATACTTGAACAAGC
>NZ_DKSP01000120.1:0-297 GCF_002472745.1 Sphingobacterium sp. UBA7253
AAAAAATAACACTTAAGAATTTTACAAAAAAATACCTCTCCGGAGGCCATCATTTTAGTGGGAATGCAGACCAGGTAGCGAAGAGTACGGTCGCTCTCTTTTAACTGAGCGGTGTTATTGTCTGCTAGCTTTCTTTTAAGCTGGTTTACAGTAGCGATAGGCCTTTTACCTTGTCAAAATCGGTGAAAGCGCTGAAGCTATTCGGATTTCTTGTCCTACATCAATTTAATTAAATGAAGAAGGTCTTAATTTTGATTTAGAATTTAAATAGACAATTATGGAATTAGGAATAGGAAT
>NZ_DKSP01000120.1:363-13598 GCF_002472745.1 Sphingobacterium sp. UBA7253
TATGGAATTAGGAATAGGAATGTTTGGTGACTCGAGGATAGATCCTGTTACAGGTCAAATCCAGGCAGCGCAAGATAGAATGAAAGAAATTATTGAGGAGATCAAGCTTATGGATCAAGTAGGATTGGATTTCTTTGGAATCGGGGAACATCACAGGGCAGATTATGCGGTTGCAGCACCCGAAATTGTCTTGGCTGCGGCTTCTACAGTTACCAAAAATATTAAATTGGGCAGTGCAGTTTCGGTATTGAGTTCTGCGGATCCTGTTAAATTATTTCAGGATTTCGCGGCAGTCGATCTTTTA
The DNA here is from genome assembly GCF_002472745.1 of Sphingobacterium sp. UBA7253. Classification (NCBI taxonomy): domain Bacteria; kingdom Pseudomonadati; phylum Bacteroidota; class Sphingobacteriia; order Sphingobacteriales; family Sphingobacteriaceae; genus Sphingobacterium; species Sphingobacterium sp. UBA7253. The sequence goes on from NZ_DKSP01000120.1 coordinate 668, forward strand.
TCCGATGGACGTGCTGAGCTGATGGCTGGAAGAGGATCCTTCATTGAATCCTTCCCTTTATTTGGTTATGATCTGAAAGATTATTCCGAATTATTTGAAGAGAAACTTGAGCTTTTGTTACGATTGAACAAGCAAAATCCAATTACTTGGCGAGGAAATTTTAGAGCGCCACTAATCAATCAAGAAGTATTCCCACGGCCTAAAAATGGATCACTGCCGATCTGGGTTGCTGTAGGTGGTACAACATCTTCTGTTATCCGTGCAGGAAAACTTGGTTTACCGGTTATGTTTGCTATCATCGGCGGCATGTATGAAAGCTTCGATCATTTATTTGAAATGTATCGTCAAGCATATGAGGATAATGGACATGATATGGCTAATTTCCAGGTTGGGGTGCACATGCATGCGTTCTTTGGCGACAACAACACTCAGGTAGCGGATTATTACTATCCGATTTATTCGGCACAGATGGACCGTATTGGAGCAAGTCGGGGTTGGCCACCATACCAACGTACACAATATGACTTTGGAAGATCTTCAAGGGGGCACCTCATTGTTGGAGATGCTGCTTATGCCGTAGATAAAATTTTGCAAATACAGGAAAAATTCGGATTGACACGTTTCTCTGCACACATGGATGTGGGCGCTCCTGGGCATAAAGAGATGCTGCGTTCTATAGAGATTTTTGGCGAAAAAATAGCGCCTGAAATTCGAAAGGCTCTTCATAAAGATGCCTAAAGAGCGATTATCATTTTTTTAACGCTGAGATATTCGCTACCTTTGTGGCGTAAATCATTTTAGAGAGTAAGATGCTTGGATTAAAGTTGTTGACAGATCCGCGATGGGCAAACATCGCAGAAGGAAATTTAGAAGAAATTTTGACTGATCATGCCTGGTGTGAGCAAAAGGCTGCTTCAAATGCAATATCATTAATCACAAACAACTCAGAATACGAAGATTTAGTGCATGAACTGACAGCAATTGCTATCGAAGAAATGGAGCATTTTAAGATGGTTATTGATATCATCAAAGAACGTGGCTATACCTTGGGACGTGAAAGAAAAGATGATTATGTTGGCCAATTGATGAAATTCTCTAAAAAAGATGGTAGTAGAAATATGGCTTTTATTGACCGTTTATTATTCGCGGCAATGATTGAAGCCCGAAGCTGCGAACGTTTTAGAGTGCTCTCGCAAAATATTCAAGATAAAGATCTTGCGAAGTTTTACCATGATTTAATGGTGTCTGAGGCAAATCATTATACAACATTTTTGAATTTTGCACGCAAATATACCGTAGACGTCGATGTAGAAAAGCGTTGGAAGGAGTGGTTGGAATTTGAAGGGAAGCTGATTCAGTCGTACGGAAATAAAGAAGCCATTCATGGCTAATCGGACCGCGCTCCTACCTATTTTAAAACACATACATAACAGTTGTCCCGTTCTATTTCTTAGAACGGGATTTTTTGTCACTTATTTATTCTTATCTTTGTACCGTGATTGAAAAAAGTAAAATAATAGATATCAGGAGTTTGTCTTTGGATCAGATCAAAGATCAACTTACAGCGTTGGGGGAGCAGGGCTTTCGTGCGAAGCAGATTTATGAATGGCTTTGGGTAAAATCTTGTGTAGATTTTGATCAGATGAGTAATTTGAGTAAGTCCCTTCGTGAGAAGCTGAAAGCGAATTTTACGATCAATGCAGTAACAGTTAAAGAATCTCAGATCAGCTCGGATAAAACAATTAAAAGTAGTTTTTGGCTGTATGATAACAATATCATTGAAGGGGTGTTGATACCCGCTCCGGAACGAATGACAGCCTGTGTCAGCTCACAGGTGGGCTGTAGCTTGACCTGTAAGTTCTGTGCAACAGGCTATATGGACCGTAAGAGGAACCTCAATGCCGATGAGATTTATGATCAAGTCGTTCTGATCAGCAAGCAAGCCGAAGAGAACTACGGGCAGCCACTGACAAATATCGTTTATATGGGGATGGGTGAGCCTTTGTTGAACTATGCCAATATGATGAAGTCGGTTGAACGCATTACGGCCCCCGACGGATTAAATATGGCTGCTAAGCGGATCACTGTTTCCACTGCGGGTATCGCAAAAATGATTAAAAAATTGGGTGATGACCAGGTACGTTTTAATCTAGCACTTTCTTTGCACGCCGCAAATGATAAAAAGCGAAATGAAATTATGCCGATCAATGAGCAGAACTCACTAAAAGCTCTGGCAGAAGCCCTCAAATATTTTTATGCGAAGACAAAAAGTCCAATTACATTTGAATATATTGTCTTTAACAATTTCAATGACGAATTGGAGGATGCAAAAGAACTTGCTAAGTTCTGTAAACACGTTCCTTGTAAGGTCAACCTGATTGAGTATAATCCTATAGCACTGGCCGATTTCTTAAATGCTGAAGCGGATAAAATCGAGGTATTTGCAAATTATCTAAAAAGTCAAGGTATCATCACGAATGTGAGACGTAGCCGTGGTAAAGATATCGATGCCGCCTGTGGACAATTAGCAATCAAGGACGAGAAAAAGGAGGAAGCCGAGGCATAATCTGAAGGATAGTTCCTATCTTTAATAGGGGAATTTACCAGATGAAATCCGAATTAAATAAGCTTTTTAGCGATTTTGTATCCATCTTTTTTCCAAGAGAATGTGGCTGTTGCGGCTGTGTGCTAAAATATCAGGAAAAGTTTATTTGTGTAGCATGCGATTTCCATTTGCCTTATACTAATTTTCACGAATATTCAGATAATGATACCGCAAGACAGCTTTGGGGGAAAGCTCCAGTGGAAGAGGCCTGTTCTTTTTTGTTCATGCAAAAGGATAGCCGTGTAGAGCACCTCATTTATCAGATTAAATACAATAATCAACCTTTTCTTGCGGAATATTTTGGTTATCTATACGGCTTAAAATTAATAGAAGCAAAGGCCTATCAGAATATCGATTGTATTGTTCCTGTGCCATTACACAAGAGTAAACTCCGAAAAAGAGGCTATAATCAATCCACTTACTTTGGAAGAGGTTTGTCCAGAGCGATGGAAATCCCATTGCGTGAAGATATTTTGGTAAGAAAGAAAGCGACAATTAGCCAAACAGGTAAGGGGCGACTCGACCGTTACGAAAATGTAAGTGATATTTTCGATTGTCAGGCCACTGGGGTGCCGGCCAATGTACACATTCTATTGGTGGACGATGTGTTAACAACAGGCGCTACGATTGTTTCCGCGGCATTAGCACTCTTAGATGCTACAGACTGTCGGGTATCTATTGCGACTTTAGCAAGGGCCTAGGCCCAATCTAACCCATAGCGTATGGGCTCATTTAAAAATAATAAAATTCGCAACCCGGAAGAACGCGTTCCGATAATTTGATGCGAGTTCCTATAATTTAAGCTAATATATAGACCCCAAATATAGGTTTGGTAACGCACTCAAAAATGACGAAACCGTCAAAACTAAATCAACCCGGTATTTACGACCTTCGGTTGACATAGTTTAGTAGATAGGCAAACCCGGCCATCCCTATTCCGATGCTGTCGGCAAATAAATCCCACCAATCACCGCTCCGATAAGTAAAAACATAAAGCTGAAGTAATTCTGTCAGTCCAGCGAATAAAAATCCGAGGATAGATACGATAAAAATCGGAAGCCAGCGGGTTGGTTTACCGCTGAATTGCTGGATAATACCATTGTAAAGCAACGTACAGAAAACAAAAAACATCCCGCAATGGACTAATTTGTCCATACCTGGATAGGCGGGAACTGCGTCAAAATTGTTCCCCGGGAGTGTGCATAAAATAATAACTATTATGGCCCAAATAAAACACCATTTATAGTCTAATAAGATTTTAATCATGGCGTTAAATATCCAAAAATTTCCTGATAGAAATAAAAATATTATGAATTTAAAAATTATTATCCTGTAAATCAGTGTTTTAATAAATTTATTTTGTTTCGTATGGTACTATGTATTGCATGGTACCATAAAATACATATATCTTTGTATTGTTATGATAGCTGAAAATACACAAATCCAAATGAGGAAGGGGATACTTGAATATTGTATCCTATCCATAATTTCTCGAGGAGAAATTTATGCCTCCGATATTATCAGCGAACTGAAGAAAGCTCAATTATTGGTTGTGGAAGGAACCTTATATCCGCTTTTAACACGTCTAAAAAACAACGGCCTGTTAAGCTATATATGGAAGGAGTCAACTTCAGGTCCGCCTAGAAAATATTATGAAATTACCCAAGAAGGGTTAGAAGTCCTTTCGCGACTAGATGTTACCTGGAATGAGCTCGTGTTTGCTGTAAACACGTCATTGGTGGGTAGAAACAATGATTCAACTAAACCAGTTAAAGATAATAACGATGAATAAGACAATAATTATCAACATAAATAGTATCGTCTTCCATATTGAAGAGGATGCTTATGAGGTGCTTCGCTCCTACATGATTGATATAAAGAAGCACTTTGGACAATCGGAAGATAGTCGGGAGATTTTAGAGGACATCGAAAATCGTATTTCTGAGATGTTTACCGAAAAGATTCAGGCGGGCAGTAAAGAAGTTCTGAATATGGACGATGTTAATGCTGTGATAGAGCAAATGGGGAGTGTAAGTGATTTTGAATCTGAGGATCAGGATGGTTATGCATCTTTTCAGCGCCAGCCAAATGCAGACGGCTTTAAAGTAGGGAAGAAGCTGATGCGCGACCCTGATGACAAAGTTTTCAGTGGAGTATGTAGTGGACTGGGACATTTTTTTGGCATTGAGGCTAAATGGGTACGTTTACTCTTTGCTTTATTTGTTGTGATCGGTGGATCGGGCGTATTAGTCTATGTCATCCTATGGATCGTCATGCCGCTCGCTGTAACTCGTGCAGATAAGATGGAAATGCGTGGGGAGGCACCGAATATTCAGAACTTCAAACGTTCTTTCGATGAAGAAATGAGCGGGGTGAGGGATTCGTTTTCGAGGGGAATGGACCGTACGGGCGATAGTGTTGCTAAATTATTGCAGGTCTTTGTGAAAGTCATCGGCGTATTCTTTGTTATTATTGTTGGGTTGACGCTCATCGGGTTGATTATTGGACTTATCTTCTTTGCGCTGGCTATTGTGAACGTTATCCCTGACGTCATGGACGATTCTGGTCCTTTTTATCTCATGAATCCAAGCGATGTACCTTTTGCTTTGATAGCGGGTTTCTTGGCCATTTTTATCCCTTTTGCTGGATTGTTCTATTTGCTTCTCCGCGTTCTCTTCGAGAAAAAACCAATGAACAATTATTTGACAACCACTTTATTTTTAGTCTGGTTGGCATCGATAGGCGGTATCATCTACTACGCTACATCGGTAGCAAAGGAATTCAAAGAGTCTAGTACGATTGTTGAAGAGAAGCCACTGCAAAAACAGGCTGTTTATTACTTAAATGAAAATGATATTCGGGTAATCCGCTTAAAAAATGGTGTGAGAAGTGGTATCGGTATTAAAAATGAAAACGTTTCAACCTATTTGAGGCGTAATATCCGTATTCGAATTGAGCGTATTGACTCTTTGCAAGAACCATATGTACGTTATGAATATTCGGCTAAAGGAAATTCCTATAAAGTCGCAACAGACAGAGCAGGTAAAATTAACTATGCGTTGAGGCAAGATAGTACATCATTAACATTTGACAATGCGTTCCAGTTGAATGAAGGTGAACTCTATCGGGATCAAGAAGTCAATATTACCTTGTTTCTCCCAGTAGGCACCAAGTTGATCATTAATGATAATTTGGAAGATAAATTAAGAGATATTTCATTTTACGAATGTCGTGACCGTTATAGTGAAGACCTAAGGGATGTAAAAGACGTCGAGTTTGTAGTCACGTCACTCGGGTTGAAATGTGCATTGCCACCAAAACAGTTAGATGACAGTGACGAAACAGATGCTGAAGGCAATGAAGTAATCGCAAATGATACGTCTGTTGTTATCCGTAGAGATACCATTATCAATGTCAAAAAAGATGGTGTTACCATAGAGACAAAAAAGAAATAACATAAACCAAGTCTTCCGCCTTTAGGCGGAAGACAAATTATTGAAGCTGTAACCTCGAAAATCACTACTGAACCTCGTGTGATAAGCCTATTTAGTAACATCAAAAGTAAATGCTATTATACCTATTTATAAACGAATGAAAAGATATTTTTACCTCTTACTCTTAAATTTTTTAATTGCTTCCTTTGCCTATGCGCAAGTGAAAGTTACAGGCAAAGTACTGGTGGAAAATAATGTGCCTTTGGCTTCTGCAACTGCTTATCTGATGAAGGCAAAGACAACAGTTATTTTGAAAGCAGTTGTTACAGATGAAAATGGAGAGTACCAATTTTCGGATATACAAGCTGGAAGTTATTATGTCGACGTCAAAATGGTTGGGTATACGGCCAATAAGAGCAACGTTTTTGACATCAGTAAATCAGATTACAAAATCCCAACGATCCTGCTGAACACGGACACACGAAAATTGCAGGAGGTCGCCGTAGAGGGTAAGCGGCCGATGGTTGAAAGCAAGCCTGGTAAACTGGTTTTAAATGTCGAAAACTCTCCCTTGGCCGCAGGGAATAATGCCTTAGATATTGTACAGCGCGCCCCTGGAGTGAGTTTAGATAACAATAATAACCTACAGTTGATGGGTCAATCTGGTGTATCAGTGACCATCGATGGTCGGCAGACCTATATGTCGGGTGAGCAGTTGGTGAATTTTTTGAAGAGTACGGATGGCAACCAGATTAAGTCCGTCGAAGTTATCACTACCCGGGCAGCAAAAGATGACGCTGAGGGGGCTGTGGGGACTATAAATATTGTGCTCAAGAAAAATCGGATGGAAGGATTTAACGGAACCTTTAACATGACGGCAGGGCGGGGAGAAAAATTCAGAGGGAATAGCTCCTTATCCTTAAATTATAAAAAGAATAATACGACAGTATTTGGATCGTATGCCTATTCGAATGAGAAAAGTCACCGGAAGCTCCTGCTTGATCGTGTTATTCAGAATAAAGGGGAAAAGACCTATTTTAAACAAAGGTCGGTATTGGATGAAAAAGAACAGAATCATTCCTATCGCTTCGGTGTTGAGCAAAGGACGTCAGCCAGAAATACGTTAACCGTGCAGTTTAATGGTTCGAATAATATCGAATACAATGATAACGATAGTAAGACCAATGTAGGAAAGTCTTTTACAACATTGGATTCGCTTTTGATTTCGACATCGCAATTCAAAGAGCTATTTGATCGGTACTCTGCTAATTTAAACAATGAGTTTAGAATTGATTCTAACGGCAGAAAACTTACCCTTGATCTGGATTGGAGTAAATTCAAAAGCAGTAAAGGCGTGGGGTATAATAACCAATATTTTGATGGTCAGATGGATGCGATTACTCCCGAGGAGATCCAACGGAGTAGAATGCCCATCGGAATCGATATCTATGTCGCCAAACTGGATTATGAACAACCGCTATCTAAGGTCTCCAAGCTTGAGATGGGAGCTAAATATTCTAATGTTACGTCGGATAATGACTTAACCTTTGAAGATTTTTTGAACAATTCCTGGATCAATAATGAAAAGCGGACGAATCATTTTGTGTATAAGGAGCAGATCGCCGCTGGATATATAGACTATAATAATACGATAGGAAAATGGGGGCTGAAGGTCGGTGCGAGAGGAGAATATACATTTTCTGATGGAAACTCATTGACCTTAAATAAGCAGGTGAAGCGGAACTACTTTAAACTTTTTCCGAATGCAAATCTGACATATACCCTCGATGAGAATCATATTCTTTCCTTAGGTTATGCAAGGAAAATCACCCGTCCCAATTACCGACAGTTGAATCCTTTTGATTATTTCATTGATAAATTAACCTTCGAACGTGGTAACCCCTATCTGAATCCGCAATTTTCCAATGAATTCACACTAAACTATACGTTGATGCAACGTTACAATGTGACATTGGGTATTAACGATGTGCGGGATGCGATTGTAGAGAGTATGGGGCAAGATTCAGTGTTGAAACAAACTTGGGTTATACGTGAAAATTTAGGAAAGAATTTGACTGCTTACCTGAATCTGAACATACCGATAACAGTATCCAAGATCTGGAGCATGAATAACAATATTACGGGCATCCATTTTAACTTTGATGGCATGGTGAGTGGTCATCCGCTGAAAAGAAAGTCATTTCTTTTGCAGGCTACATCGATGCACAATTTAAAGTTGGCGAAAAGTCTGTCGGCTAATGTCAATTTGCGATATTTCTCTCCTTTCAAATATAATGTATACGATATGAAGGCCCGATGGGATATGGAAATTGGAGCGACAAAGACATTTAAAGATCAACGTAGTTCTTTGAAACTGGCGGTGAGCGACTTGTTTAATACAGGGAATCAGAATCTGAAAACTAATTTCGGCGATTTTGACTCCAGTATCAGGCAATACCAAGATCGTCGTGTGGTTCGATTGACCTATTCGTATAAATTCGGAAATTTAAAAAATAACTATCGTAAGAAAGATACAAGTAACGAGGAGAAGGAAAGAGCGCAATAGGACTCGATTGTTTTTCTAATATATAACCGTAGGAATGTCATATTCTTACGGTTTTTTGGCATTGTCTGTTTCATATATTTAAGTTATTCGGAGTATTTCATATAGCTTATGAATCAGAAAGCATCTTTTTCTGTGTAGCTGTTGTTATTTAAGAAATGCACCAAGTTATAATTAGTCATTTTTGACCAATTCAGTAGGCAATACAAGGGTTTCAAATTCCGTAATGGGATATTTTGCTTCTATTAACTTAATAAGCAATTCTGTGGCAATTTTTCCCATTTCGAATGCAGGTTGGCGAATTGCGGTCAATTTGGCGGAAAATAGGTCCACAACGTTTGAATTTGTGAATCCTGCAATGGCGATACCTTGTGCAGGCCCGAAAGGCCTTTTTTTTATGACATGAAGATATCCTGTGGTTAATTTATCGCCGGAAATGAAGATAGCATCGAAACCAATGCGGAGAAGTTCCTCGACAGCCGTCTCAATTTCCTCTACATGTAGTCCACCATGTTGACAATATTTTACCAAATTGGGGTCAAAATCGATGTGATTTGCCATAAGGGCCTTTTTATAGCCAACTAATCGATCTTTCGTGATGGACAGTGATTTAGAGTTTGTTAGGTGCGCGATTTTCTTCTTTCCGAGTGTTATGAGGTGCTGAGTTGCGTCATAGGCTCCTTGTTGATTGTTTACGACAACTTTGTAGGTGTCGAACTGCTGTGGGATCCGATCAAAAAAGACTATTGGAAATCCTCTTTCTTTCAATTGATGTAGATAGGAGATGTCTTCAGTTTCTGAAGACAATGCAATCAGTAGTCCATCTATAGACCTAGAAGTTAGGTATTCGACATTCAGTCGTTCCCGTTCGGAAGATTCATGTGTTTGTGAAATAATGATCTGAAAGTTCTTATCATAGGCAATTGATTCTACACCGCTTATGACTTGGGAGAAGAAATTATTAGCTATTTCGCTAACGATAATACCGATTGAGTGACTTCGCCGCTCTTTTAAACTCCTAGCAATAGGATTGGCACGATAGTTTATTTTTTTCGCGTATTCTAATACAACCTTTTTTGTTTCGGGACTTATTTCATAACTATCTCTCAAAGCTCTTGAGATCGTAGAAGTAGATAAATTGAGCGCTTTAGCAATATCTTTGATTGTATAGTTTTCGAATTTCATAATTGGCAAAATAGACTATAATATTAATCAAAAAAAATTACAAAACCTAATTCACGGGCATATGCAAACGTTGCCGGCAACGTTTGCATAACTTTTTAATGATACTTGCATGAACAAGTGAAATATAACTTGTAAACTTGATTGTATGATAACCAGTTAAATTTCGATGCAGTTCCTGCAAGAGTGATTTAATCATTGTAATTTAAAAACCTAAAAATATGAGTAAGGCCTTAGTAATATCTACTGCTATTTGCGCTTCGTTATTCACATTAAATGCACACGCTCAAGCCCGAAAAGTCCAAGGAACGGTCGTTGGTACGGATCAAAAAGGATTGGTTGGTGTGAGTGTAACGGTGCCAGGAACAAGAATTGTTGCTGTGACGGACAAAAGTGGAAAGTTTAGTATCGAAATAGCCGGTAACAATCAAGAACTTCAATTTACCTATGTTGGATTTCAGACAAAAAAAGTAACAGTTCTTGAGAATCAGAAGACACTTAACATTGTTTTGGAAGAACAGTCTAATGCATTGGAAGAGGTAACTGTAAACATCGGTTACGGGACGGTCAAAAAGAAAGATCTGACAGGAGCTGTAACTTCGGTAGGTGCAGAAACCATTTCTAAAGCTCCAGTATCTTCAGCTCTTGAGGCGATTGCGGGAAGAATGGCTGGGATTCAAATTTCTTCTACAGAAGGATCCCCAGATGCAGAAATGAAGGTCCGCGTCCGTGGCGGAGGCTCCGTTACAGGAGATAATGCGCCTTTATATATCGTGGATGGTTTTCCGATGTCTTCGATATCAGATATCGCGCCAGCAGATATTGAATCCATTGATGTGTTAAAAGATGCATCTTCGGCAGCCATATATGGCTCTCGGGGAGCAAATGGGGTTGTTATCGTAACCACCAAAAGTGCAAAGTCAGGAAAAACATCAATTAGTTATAGCGCTTTTGGCGGAATTCGAAATTTGGCAAAAAAGCTCGATGTATTGTCTCCCTACGATTATGTAACCTGGCAGTACGAACAGGCATTGTTGCAAAATAAACTGGATACTTATGTCAAATACTTTGGTAATTTTCAAGATATTGACCTCTATAAAGACGTGCCTTCAAATGATTGGCAAGAGCTTATATTTGGAAGGACCGGTAATACTTTTAACCAAAATTTCAATTTGTCAGGGGGGAGTGATAAGACGAAATATTCAATTTCTCATTCCTTTGTGAGAGATAAAGCGATTATGGAAATGTCTGGCTTTCGGAGACAAAATGTCAATTTTAAACTAAACCATAAACCATCAAAGAATACTTCCATAGATTTGGGTGCGCGATTTTCGGATGTTCGCATTTCAGGTGGAGGCATGAATGAACAGAATGAAGCCTCTTCATCAGATTCCCGTTTAAAATTCGCCATGATTTATCCTCCCTTTCCTGTTGGGGGCCTAACAAATAGTGATGAAACCGATGATGAATTCAATCTGTATAATCCGTTAGAGTCTTTGGTCGATAATGATCAATTGCAACGAAGGAGAACGTATAACCTAAATGCTGCATTTAGCTGGGATATTGTTAAAAACCTACGGTTCAGGACAGAATTTGGCTTTGATGATTATCACAACTATAATGATCGGTTTTATGGTCCAACGACGTATTATGTGCGTAATATTCCCGCTGCTTTAGATCAAAATAAGCCTGCTCTTATCTCATTGAATACGTCGACTCAGGGGATACGCTCCACAAATACATTAAACTATAACTTTCAAGATTTCCTTCCTAAAGGACATAGTTTAAGTGTGCTGGTTGGCCAGGAATATTTGTTTACACAAAAAACATTAAATACCAATACGACACACGGTTTTCCGAACAGCTTTAAACTGGATGATACCCGAAAATTAACGCCGCAAGGTGCATCGAGTACGATAAACAATTACATGTTTGCTGACGAAAAATTACTTTCATTTTTTGGCCGGGTAAATTATGACTTTGACTCGAAGTATTTATTTAATGCAACTTTCCGGGCAGATGGTTCCTCCAAGTTCTCGGCAGACAATTATTGGGGGTATTTCCCATCCATGGCAGCTGCTTGGCGGATCTCATCAGAGCGATTTATGGACAAGACGCAATCTTGGCTTGATGACTTAAAACTTAGAGCAAGCTTGGGTACCTCGGGAAATAATAATATTCCATTAGAGCAGATATATCCAATATTTTCAGTTAAGAACACAGAATGGGTCAATGGGTATAATAATTATTGGGCTACGTCAAAAACGATGTCTAATCCGGATTTGAAATGGGAAACGACCATTTCAAAGAATATAGGTTTGGACTTTACTTTATTCAAGAAAAAGCTATCGGGAACGGTCGATGTGTATAAAAATAAAACAAAAGATCTCTTGATTCTTTTCCCAATTGCCGGATCAGGTTATGATGATCAATATCGAAATTTAGGTGAAACCCAAAATAAAGGGATAGAGCTTACACTAAACTGGTCTGCAATAAATAAGAAGAACTTTGATCTCAATTTTAGTGGCAATATTAGTTTCAATCAAACGAAAGTTAATTCTTTGGGAACCTTGACCTCGATTCCAATGGCTTCGGGTTGGGCTTCAACGGAAATTGGAACGGATTACGTTGTAGAGACTGGTGGGCGGGTTGGAAAAATGTATGGTTACGTGAGTGACGGGCGATATGAAGTTTCTGATTTTACAGGCTATGATGCAGCATCAAAAAAATGGATTTTAAAAGATGGCGTAGCTGATGCCTCTACTGTCGTTGGCACCATAAGACCGGGAACAATGAAATTAAAAGATCTAGTTGGTGATGATCATAAAATCGATGCAAGTGATCAGACGATTATTGGAGATGCAAATCCACTACATACCGGTGGATTTTCAATCAATACACGTATCTATAACTTTGATATGACAGCATTATTTAACTGGAGCTATGGAAACGATATCTACAATGCCAATAAGATTGAATATACATCTACGAGCAAGTATAATAACCGCAATATGCTCACGGTAATGGAAGAAGGGCAACGTTGGACGAACTTACTGCCCGATGGAACGATCAGTAATGACCCTAACCAATTGGCCGATATGAATAAAAATACGAGTCTCTGGTCTCCGCTTACAAGTAAATTTGTAT
>NZ_DKSP01000120.1:13692-45906 GCF_002472745.1 Sphingobacterium sp. UBA7253
CTTACAAGTAAATTTGTATTCAGCGATTGGGCTGTGGAGGATGGCTCCTTTTTGCGCTTGGGAACTGTTACAATAGGTTATACGCTGCCTAAAGCGTTTACTGATAGGTTGAAAATCCGGAACTTTAGAGTATATATTTCCGGATATAATCTCGCGGTTTGGACCAATTATAGTGGCTTTGATCCTGAGGTATCTACACGGAGAAAGACCAACCTCACGCCGGGGGTGGATTATTCGGCTTATCCGAAAAGCAGAACTTTCGTAGCAGGTCTTAATTTAAACTTCTAGTCTTATGAAAAAAACACTATTGCATATAACCTTGGCTTTATTATTTGCAGGAACCGTATCATCTTGTAATAAAATATTGGAAGCACCGTCGAAATCTGCATTGGATGAGTCGGTTATATTTTCTAACCAAGATCTCGCGGAAGGGGCTGTTGCAGGAATTATTCAATCTTTTGGTGAAACAAACTCCTATCGGGGTAGATATTTGGTCTTCTATGGTATCAACACAGATGCAGAGGTCAATAATAGTCTGAAGAATCCTGGCGATGAAAAATCACGATTGTCAAATTATAATACTAACGTGAATAATACCCAAATGAATACCGATAACAATGCCTGGGCTAAATTTTATGAAGGTATTGAGCGGGCTAACTTAGCGATTAGGGGCCTGCGTAGTTATGGGAATATTGAGCAGCGCCCGGAGATGGCTTATATTCTAGGCGAAATCCTGACTTTGAGGGCTGTGGTATATAATGATCTGGTTAAAGCATGGGGCGATGTACCAGCTCGCTTCGAACCATTGAGTACAGCGTCAATCTATATCGAGCGTAGCGATCGTGATGTAATTTACAAGCAGTTGCTGGCCGATCTGGAGGAAGCTCAAAACTATCTGCCTTGGCCGAACCAAAGTGCAAAGACATCCAATGTTGAACATATCAATAAAGCGTTTGCTAAGGGCTTGCGTGCTCGTTTGGCGTTGTCTGCCGGAGGTTATTCTCAACGGGCAGATGGGGTTCGTAAAAGTAATGATCCTGAATTGGAGTCGAAAAAGATGTATGAGCTGGCAAAAAAAGAATGTTTGGATATCATCAATAGTGGCGCCGCAAAGCTTCTCGGTTTTGAAGAAGTTTTTAAGACACTATGCCAAGAGAAAGGACAGGCTGGATTAGAATCACTATGGGAGATCCCTTTTAGTGAAGGCCGTGGCCGTGTCATATTTGACCTCGGTGTCAAACATACCACAACAGATAAGTATACTGGCCAAAATAAGGGCGGGACAAATGGCCCGAATCCCATTATGTTTTACGAATACGAGAAAGAAGACGTGCGCCGTGACGTAAGCTGTGTCCCGTATGAATGGACGGGTGGTGTACAGGTACCAACAAATCTCGGTAAGTGGTATTTTGGGAAATATCGCTATGAGTGGATGTCGAGGGTGGTTACTTCGACCAATGATGATGGTTTGAATTGGATGTATATGCGCTATGCTGATGTTCTTTTAATGGCAGCAGAGGCAATAAATGAATTGGATGGCCCAAATGCTGCGGCACCTTATTTTAAAATGATCCGTGAACGGGCTTATCCAAACAATCCGGAGAAAGTAACGGCTTATATGCAGCAAATCACCACAAGTAAGGATGTTTTCTTTCATGCCCTCGTCAACGAACGTGCATTGGAGTTTACGGGAGAAATGTTGCGTAAGGGTGATTTGATCCGCTGGAATCTTCTAGGGGTCAAGTTGGCTGAAGCTAAACAAAAGTTACAGCAGCTGGAGAATAGACAGGGTAAATATGCGGCATTGCCTGCCAATATCTACTACAAGACAGCAGCTGATGGTGAAAAAGTGGAAATATATGGCTTAAATTTTGGCGACACAGATGCAGTGGGCGCTGCGGCAGGATATACTTCCTCAAAAAAATGGACGATGGCAGCAAGTAGTGATCAGGCAACCTTCTGGGATGCTTTATACCTCCGCGATCCCAATACACAGCAATTTTGGCCTATTTGGCAGTATTTTTTGGATAATAGCAACGGTAAGTTGAATAATAATGGTTTTAGTTTTCAATAGAAAATAAGCATAAGAATGAAAAGAATCAATATATTGCTATATCTCGGTCTTGGGCTTATATTCGCAAATATAAGCTGTTCTGATGATCGTGTAAAAGAACTAACAGAACTGACGACAGACCGTTATTTTTCTCCTACAGGAGTGAGCGCACGAATCGTTAATCAAACAGGAGTTCAATTGACCTGGAAGAAAAATGCCGAAGCGAAAGGTTATACAATAGAACTGTTTGCTAATGGCGAACTCAATTTTGAAGGGAGTCCTGTCAGGATAATTGAAGAGATCACAAATGATCAGATTCCCTATACGATTATTGGATTGGATGGAGCAACAAACTATTCTGCCCGTATCAAGGCTGTAGGAACTGAGGTGGCTGATTCCAAATGGAGTACCATTACCTTTAAGACCAACGAAGAACAGATTATGAAACCTGTTAGCCCGGAGGGAATCCAGGCAACTTCTGTTCTGCTAAATTGGACCGCAGGTGAAGAGGCGACAGCCATCGCGATTAACCCAGGGAATATTATCCATCCCGTGACACCGCAAGAGATTGCTGCAGGGGAAGCAACAGTCACAGGTCTGGTAGGAGAAACAACCTACACCGCGACACTATTGAAAGGAAACAAGATCCGCGGATCAGCGACATTCACGACATTGATTGACTTGGGGGATGCAGTTGTTGTGCAGCCCACAGATGATCTCGTTGCTGTAATCGGAACTGCCAAAGCAGGGGATGTACTCGCATTAATGCCAGGAACCTATTCGCTCACTGCTGATGTACTGATCGATAAAGCGATAGCTATCAAAGGTGCGAAACCCGCCGATCGCCCGTTGGTAAAATCTGCTTATTTTAATTTGGATAAGGGCGCATCACTATCATTAAAAGATCTTATACTTGATGGAGAAAATAAGTCGGGGGGAAACTGTGTCATTACATTGCAGGCAGGTGCTTTCGGAAGTATTCGCCTAGAAGATAGTAAGCTGATGAACTACCCGAAAGGGATTATTTATGGCAGTTTCGATGCTTCGGTAGAGAGCGTAAGCATGAGTAATAATATTTTTGACAATATCGTCGGTAATGGAAATGAGTTTATTGATTTTAGAAAAGCTATTGCGAGGATTTTTGAATTTACAAATAATACAGTTTCCAATGCTGTCTTGAACCGGGAATTTATCCGGATGGACGCAGGTGGATCCGCAGCTTATCCGGCTATTACAAGCATCATCAAAGTGAATAATAATACCTTTTACAATGTCATACAAGATGCTACTAAACGTTTCTTCTATGTGCGTTTAGCGAAGAATGAAATTACATTCGCTAAAAATTTAATTGTGAAGTCACTGGCAATGACCGCTAATCAGTCTGCAACTAATCTGGTCGAACTCAAAAGTAACAATTACTTTGATGCGGTAAACTTCTATAACAGTTCTGCCTCTGGAGTAAAAAATGATGTTAGTGCTAATGGCTATACACTATTGGATCCTGGATTCAAGGATGCCCCCAAAGGAGACTTTACACTAACAAACCAAACATTAAAGGATAATGGTATTGGTGATCCAAGATGGGGTCAATAGTATGTTTTATGTTATTACCGCACGCCTTCTGCTTAATTAAGAAGGCGTGTGTCTTTCTTATAAGTTCAATGAAAAAAATTAGTATACTTGTTTCAGGCTTTGTGATGGTAATTTTCCTTCTTGCTTTACAGCAAGAACAAACCCTCACAATTTATATAATTGGCGATTCAACAGCTGCAAATAAGGACAAACGCACCTTTCCAGAAACTGGTTGGGGAATGGCTTTTGCTAAGCTGTTTGACCAGCAGGTGAAGGTCGATAATCGCGCATTAAATGGGCGGAGTACCAAATCCTTTAAACAAGATATAGGCAAAGACGGGAGCATTGTTAATCATTGGGAACCTATTTTTGAAAACCTCCGTCGCGGAGATTATGTTTTCATCCAGTTTGGACATAATGACGAAAAAGTCGATAAGCCCAATGTAGGCACTTCTTTGGAAGAGTTTGAGCAGAATTTGATCTTTTATATCAAGCAAACGCGAGAAAAGGGAGGAATTCCGATTCTTTTGACACCTATCGCACGACGTAAATTTGAAAATGGCCTGCTCATTAAAACACATGGCGAATATCCGGCTATTATCCGTAAGGTGGCTGCAGATACGCAAACAGCTTATATTGATATGGAGGATAAGACGACAAAACTTGTACAGTCTTATGGCGACGAAGGAAGTAAAAAATTGTTTTTGCATGTAGAAAGCGGAGATCGGAACTATCCGCAGGGAAAGAAAGATGATACACATCTGAATACTTTCGGGGCAAGTGAAGTGGCAAAGCTTGTTGCCGAGGGCATTCGCGAGTTGCAGTTAACTATTCAGAATAATCTGGTGCTGAAGTAACTTTAAGACGGTATAAAATCAGAAAGAATTGTAAACTCAAATCAATTTGATTGACTGGGGAAGGGATTTTCATAGAAAGCCTTCATGATTTCGCCGATACCAACCGCAATGAAAGCGAACTGAAGGTTCTTTCTAGCCAATACAATCAGACACTTTCAGAAAAAAAGCGACATCGATTATTTCGATGTCGCTTTTTGATATCAGCCGTATACTAGAAAATATATTTCGTACTTAAGAAATTTGATTCATTTTCACTCACGATTTCATTTAACAATTTCTTGTTTTCCTCTGTGAATTTTGTAGCCACTAGAGAACGTATAGAGAATGACCGTAAAGCATCAACTACTGACAAGGTTCCTTCAGCACTGTCCTTTCTACCTGTGAAAGGGAAAGTATCTGGGCCGCGTTGGCATTGACAATTGATGTTTACGCGGCTCACTTGATTGACCAGTGGATCAATAAGTGATGAAACAACCGCTGCATTATTACTAAAAATACTTACTTGTTGTCCGTGCGAAGATCCGATTAAGTACTCGATAGGTTCTTCAAGGTCGTCAAAAGGAACAACAGGGATAACTGGACCAAATTGTTCCTCTCTATAAAGTTTCATCTGTGAATTGACAGGGTAAACAATTGCCGGATAGAAGAACGATTCTGCAACTTGACCACCATTCTCATTGACGACTTTTGCACCATATGCTTTTGCATCTTCAATGCATTCAGTTAAATAAGCTGGTTTATTGACTTCTGGAAGTGGCGTCAAAGACACCCCTTTTTCCCAAGGCATTCCATATTTCAATTTGGCGACTTCGGCAGAGAGGCGTTTCAGGAACTCTTGTGCCAAGCTGCGGTGTACATAGATAATTTTTAATGCTGTACAACGTTGACCATTGAAAGAAAGTGATCCCAATACAGTTTCAGAAACTGCGAGGTTCAAATCTGCGTCTTTTGTTATAATTGCTGCATTTTTTGCGTCCAAGCCAAGAATAGCGCGAAGACGATTCACTTTTGGATGCAATTTTTTAAGTTCATCAGCAACGCGGCTTGAACCAATTAACGTCAAGACATTGATCTTTCCCGATTGCATTAGGCTAGGAACAATCTTATTGCCACGACCATAGATTGTATTGACAACACCCTTAGGGAAGCTGGTCCTAAAAGCTTCTAATAAAGGATAATGCAATAAAGTACCATGTTTAGGTGGTTTGAATAACATGGTATTTCCCATGATCAATGCCGGAATCAATGTCGTGAATGTCTCATTCAATGGATAGTTGAATGGACCCATACAAAGAACGACGCCTAATGGAGATCTTCTGATCTGGGCGACGATACCTTGCTCGATCTGAAAACGTGAAGAATCGCGGTCTATATCTTTCAATGCATCGATCGTTGCATAGATGTATTCTACAGTACGATCAAACTCTTTTACCGAGTCTGCATAGGATTTGCCAATTTCCCACATAATAAGCTTGACAACAATGTCCTTTTTGGCAATCATCTTCTGTGTGAAATTTTCAACACAAGTAATACGATCGGCAACGCTCATTGTCGGCCATTCTCCACGGCCATTGTCGTATGCTTTTACAGCAGCTTCCAAGGCTTCCATGGACTCTTTTTCAGTACAAACAGGGAAACTACCGATGCGCTTACGTTTCAAGCCATCCTTAGTCTTCACACAGATTGGTGAAAAAACCTCGTTTACTTGACCCGTCCAAGAAATCATTTCTCCATTGGAAAGGAACTCTCTTTGATCGACCTGTTCGTCTAGTGTAAATTCTGCGGGAATGTCTTTCTCCTCATAGAAAATACTTTCTAAGTTTAAGCTCATTGTTTTTAAAAATGGTTTAGATTGATATTTATAAAGATATTGCTAATATAATACAAATTTTGCAATATATGTTAATTTTTTATTAAAATAAGTTTAGGTACTAGTGTTTTCATTACAAGCCATGCAATTAAATATGCTATGGCGCAGAAAGAAAAGATAATGAAGTATCCTGCCTCTTCTCCTTTAAAGCCCATAAAGACTAGCTGAGTTTCTTTTGCATAATCAAATAACCACCCGGACGTTTTGTTGATGATAAAGGCTCCTACACCCCCAGCGAGTCCCCCAATTCCAGTAACAGTCGCAATGGCACGTTTAGGAAAAGAATCACCGATAGTCGAAAAAATATTAGCAGACCAAGATTGGTGTGCAGCTCCGGCAAAACCGATCAAAATGACAGGTATCCAATAGGAAATATGACCTAGGGGTTGGGCGAAAAGTACAACCAAGGGTACAAAAGCAAATAACAACATGGCTTTCATGCGGCCCTCATAAGCATTCATTCCTTTTTTGTCAACAAAATAGGTTGGTAGCCACCCGCCATAAATAGACAACATGGTAATGGCATATAAAACGAAGATAGCCAATTGCCCTTCGGTATCTGATGATTTGATATCGTATACAGCAGAGAGATAGGCCGGCATCCAAAATAAGAAGAACCACCAAACACCATCAGTCATGAATTTACCAAAGACGAAAGCCCACGTTTGCTTGTATTTTAAACATTCCGATATGGTAGTTCGCGGTTGTTTGGTTACTCCGGTTTGTTCTGTTTCATGATCATCTTGATGAATGTAAGCCAATTCAGCGGCATTTACTTTCGGGTTTTCATGTGGCTTCTTATAAAGAAAAATCCAAAAACCCATCCAGACAAATCCAAGGGCGCCTATAATGATGAAAGACATTTCCCAACCCCAATGTGCTGCGATGACAGGGATGGTTAAGGGTGCTGCCAATGCTCCTATGGTTGCCCCTGAATTGAAAATACTCGTAGACAGCGCCCGGTCTTTTTTGGGAAAATACTCTGCTGTAGCTTTAATCGCGGCTGGAAAGTTACCAGCCTCGCCGACAGCGAGAACAAAGCGGGCAAAAATAAATAGATTGACACTCACACTCATTACTAAACCCACATTGTTAACATGAGAAATTGCCTCTTTTGCGCCTTCGAAACCGACGAACCATTCACCGGCGACGATACCTGAAGTGGCTATACCACAGAATGCATGTAATATCGCGCCAATAGACCAGATTCCGATCGCCCACAAAAAGCCTTTTTTTGTATCCATCCAATCCACAAAGCGACCTGCAAAAAGCATACTGATGGCATAAAAGATCGAAAATAATGCGGTGATGTTGCCATAGTCTGTATTTGTCCAATGAAATTCAGGACTAATAAAGTCTTTCCAGGTTAAGGACAGCACCTGTCGATCCAGGTAATTGATTGTGGTAGCAAAAAATAGTAGCGAGCATATCACCCAACGGTAATTACCCTTTTTCTCCGTGTTAATCATAATGGGTTTAATAGTTTATTTTTTAGTATACGTGTCTGTTGCCTGTTGTCAATTAAGTGTTCTTCAGTATGATCTTTCTGAACTCACGATATAAAGACCTTTACCGTGCCTTTGAGACAAAGTCAAGTGCTTTTTTAGTGTTTTCGAATAAATTGACGGTGTTTTTAGGGTCAATTAACTTACTGCCCATGCCTACTGCGCAAACCCCCGATTTGAACCATGCCTTTAAATTCTCCATTTCGATTTCTACGCCCCCCGTCGGCATAAATTTCTGCCCTTTAAAGAGCTCGCGTATCGACGACATAAAGGCAGGGCCTAGTATATTTGCAGGAAACAATTTGATAAGTGCGGCCTCTTGCTGTTGTGCGGTATAGATTTCTGTGGGGGTCATACAGCCCGGAATCCATAGCTTATGCTGTTCATGTACAAGGGAACCGACTAGCGGATTTACAATAGGAGAAACAATAAAATCTGCTCCAATCTGTAGAAATTGTTGGGCTTCGTCAACTGACTTGATGGTGCCAATACCTAAATAAAGGTCAGGCATGTCGAGGTTTCTTGCAGCAACTAAACTTTCAAAAACAGCCAATGCTTCGGGGCCTCGATTTGTAAATTCAAAAACACGTATACCTGCCTGATATAGGGTTCGCAGAATCGCGATACTTTCGGCTTTATCGTGGTGGAAAAACAAAGGAAGTGTCCCTTGCGCTATAATTTTCTCTAATACAATCTCTTTCAAATTCATGCTATCATTCTATTTTTTATGTCTTCCACTGTACTTGTTGTAGCATCGCTCGCGATGAATAGTTTATCGAATGCGGCAAGTGTTGCAAACGCTAAGGTCTCCTGCGGAGAAAGGTTGGAGTATAAGCCATAAATCAGCCCTGCCATAAAGCAATCTCCACTACCTACCTTATCCAAAATTTCTTCGGCTGTATATTCCGTTGATTTAATCAGGCTGTCTTTGTCAAATAGTGTGGTATAATACTTGATCCCTTTGCTTTGATAGTCAAAACGAAAGGTGTTGGCCACATATTGACAAATCGGATTCACGGAAATGATCTCTTTACTTGTACGATCTGCCTGTGCCAGTAAATCTTCTTCCTGATACCCGGAAGAAGAAGTTAGGAACTTATCATCTAGCTGTGTGCCGAGCATTTGGTGTGCAGCCCAGATATTTCCCATGATTAAATTACAATACTTGGCAATTTCGGGCATAATCTCTTTTGGTGTCTTTCCATATTTCCACAGTTTAGCGCGGTAATTAAGGTCCAATGATACAAAGATTGCCTTCTCTTGTGCTTTTTTAACAGCTTCCAGGCATAGGTCAGCAATATCTTGACTAATTGCAGGACAGATGGCTGAAAAATGAAACCATTTGACATCGGCAAAAATCTCTTCCCAATCAATACTGCCCACTTTGAGGTTTGCAAACGATGAGTTTGCGCGATCATAAATGACCCCCGCATTTTTTAGATCTTTTCCTTTTGGGAGATAGTAAATACCTAATCGTTCGCCAGTCCATTGCATCGCTGATGTGTCTATATTTCTGCGTTTCAGGTAGCTATCAATACCTTCACAGATGGCATTTTGAGGAATTGCAGATAAGTAGGATGATGGTACATTCCACAACGCCAAGGCTGTGGCTACATTCAGCTCGGCCCCGCCGACGTAAAAAGGCAACTGGTGTTGTTCAATCCAATCTTGTTCGATGTCGGGACAGATCCGCAACAACAATTCTCCAAAGCTTAAAACTTTACCCTGCATGTTCATTAAAATTCAAAATATTCTTTTGCGTTATTATAGCTGATATCTGTTATGATTTTCCCTACCCATTCGATATCATGTGGTATCTCTCCCTTTTCAATGTCCTGTCCGAAGATGTCGCACAACAATCTTCTGAAATATTCATGCCTTGGAAATGAAAGGAAGCTTCTAGAATCTGTCAACATACCAACGAGACGGCTCAATAAACCCATATTTGACAGTGTGTTGATTTGTTTTGTCATGCCGTCTTTTTGGTCCAGAAACCACCAAGCCGAGCCAAACTGGATTTTTCCCTTAATTGATCCATCGTTGAAATTCCCGATCATGGTTGCAATAAGTTCATTGTCGGCAGGATTGAGATTATACAAGATGGTCTTGGTTAGCTTATCTTGATTGTCTAATTTATTCAAAAATTTTGACAATGCACGTGCCTGACTAAAATCTCCGATCGAATCCCAACCAGTATCAGGTCCGATCAAACGATGCATACGGGCATTATTGTTGCGTAAAGCTCCTAGGTGGTACTGCTGAACCCAGCCCTTTTCATGGTCCCATTCTGCAAAATAAATCAACATCGCAGATTTGAATTTCAGATTTTCGGTCGGAGAGATTTCCTTTTTTGTACGGATCTTATCAAAGATCGTCACGATTTCCTGTTCAGTATAATCTTCTGCATAAATTTGTTCCAAGCCGTGATCTGATACTTTACATCCGTTGACAGCAAAGAAATCATGTCTTGTTTTTAGCGCATTTAAGTAATCACCGAAGCTACTGATCTGCATGTCGCTGACCGCTTCCAATTTATCGATATATTGATTCAGTGCAATGATATCATCCGAGTTCATTGCTTTATCCGGACGAAAAGCCGGAAGCATCTTGAACGACTCCTTTTCTTTTGCAAATTGTTGGTGAAACTCGAGGCTATCGATAGGATCGTCAGTGGTACAAACCACTTCAACCTTCATCATTTTCAGTAAGCCGCGAACGGAATGGCTGTCTTGTTGTAACAAAGCGCCTGTATCGGCATATATCCTGGCAGCCGTCTTTGGTGACAACAAATCTGTGATGCCAAAATAGCGTTGCAGTTCAAGGTGTGTCCAATGGTGTAATGGGTTGCGCAATGTATAAGGAACAGTTTCTGCCCACTTGATAAATTTTTCCTCATCGGAAGCATCACCTGTAATATAACGCTCATTGACACCATTGGCCCGCATGGCCCGCCATTTGTAATGATCGCCATGTAACCAGACCTGACTAATATTGTCGAATTTTACATTATTAGCGATTTGTTCGGGAATCAAGTGATTATGATAATCAATGATCGGCAAATGCTTTGAATAGCTGTGATACAGCTGTTCTGCTGTTTTTGTGTTTAATAAAAAGTTGTCGTCTAAAAAAGCTTTCATACAATATTCTATTTTTATAAACTCACACCTCTTTTCCAAGGTATGAAATCGTCTTGGTTTAATTGGACAGCCTTAGGTGTTATTTCACCACTAGCTGCTTTGATACAATATTCTAAAATGTCTTCGGCCATGGTTTGAATCGATTTCTCACCGTCTATAATAGGGCCGGTATTGATATCGATAATGTCGGCCATTCTGGTTGCTAGGACATTATTCGTTGCTACTTTGATAACTGGGCAAATAGGGTTGCCTGTAGGCGTACCTAAACCCGTTGTGAATAAGATAAGTGTTGCGCCTGCAGCAGCTTTCCCTGTGGTCGCTTCCACATCATTTCCGGGGGTACAGACCAAATTAAGACCGGGCTTTGTTGCTTCCTCGGTGTAGTCCAAAACATCAACAACAGGGGAGGTTCCTCCCTTTTTCGCGGCACCATTGCTTTTTATCGCATCAGTGATAAGTCCATCACGAATATTGCCTGGAGATGGATTCATATAAAAACCCGAACCAACAGCCTCGGCAGCATTGCTATAGGCGGTCATCAGGTCAATGAATTTATTGGCAGCCTTCGGATCGATGGTGCGGTCTATTAAGTTTTGCTCGGCACCACATAATTCTGGAAATTCAGCCAACAGTACTTTTCCACCAAGGGCAACCAGAAGATCGGCCGTATAACCAACAGCCGGATTGGCCGAAATACCACTGAATCCATCACTACCACCGCATTTTACACCCAAGGTTAATTTGCTCAATGGTACCGGCTGTCTTCCAAGTTTATTAATTTCTGTCAGCCCCACAAAAGTCTGTAGTATCGCCTCTTTCAGCAGTTGCTCCTCACTTTTTGATTGTTGCTGTTCAAATAAGTACAATGGTTTGTCAAATCCTGGATTACGCAGCTTAATGTCGTTGACGAGATCGTTCAGCTGCAAATTTTGGCAGCCCAGACTCAATACCGTAATACCGGCGACATTTGGATGGTCGGCATAAGCGGCAAGTAACTTACTCAAGATGGCAGCATCTTGTCGGATTCCACCACAGCCCCCCTGATGGTTTAAAAATTTGATCCCATCTACGTTTCTGAATACACGATCCGATTGCTCCGTAATTGTGTTTAGTTGCCCGAGTGAGGACAGGTCTAGTGTTTCACCCTTTTCATAAGCTTTTAACAGCTGATGGGTGAAGTTCTTGTATTTTCCAGTGACTGAATAACCAAGCTCATTGTATAATGCCTCTTTGATAACATCAAGATTTCGGTTTTCGCAAAAAACGGTTGGGATAAATAACCAGTAATTCGCGGTGCCAACACGACCGTCCGGACGGAGGTAACCATTGAAAGTTCTTCCTTCAAACTTTGAAACGTCAGGCTTTTCCCAGTGATAATGTGAAGGCCGAAAATGGTAAGGTTCAGCTGCATGTTTGGTGTTGTCGGTATTCATGATGCTTCCCTGTGGGATATCAAATTGTGCTTTTCCCACGAGAACCCCATACATATAGATTTCGTCACCAAAGTGCATATCCTGCATAAAAAATTTATGCTTGGCCGGAATATCTTCCTGTAGAATATATTGTATACCCTCAAAAGAAATTGCATCACCTTTTTTGAGATCTTGTAAGGCGACTAAAACATTGTCTTTGGGATGTATCTTTAATACGTTGTTTTTCATCTGTAGCGCTATTTATACTTTTTTATTGTCAAGAACTGATGAAATTTCGAGTGCCTTTAATGCCCCTTTTTCAATGATCTGTTGCAATTTTTGGTTGACTGTTTCTTCAAAATGAGGGAACTCCGTTAAATTGGTTCCCCATAAATCCGTAGCTGAAAGCACGGTATGGACGAGTGTATCTGGATTGCACCAAGCGGTATGTAATATTGGTGCAGACTCATCCTGAAGCACAACTGTTCGTCCATTAATCAATTGCTCATACTGAGCACCGTTCAGCGTGGATTTTAGTAGATAGAGATAAGCCGCAAATCCAAGTGCGAAGAGTTGTGGAGCTTCGTGGTGTGTTGTATACCATTTTTTTAGCAAGGGAATATTGCGCATTGCCATTTTTGAGCTATAATTTAAAGCAATGGATTCCCATTTATGTTCCAGATGCGGATTGGCAAAGCGATCGATGACTTTGGATGAAAAATCGTTGATGTCCGCGACTGAAATAGTGTCGCTTAAAATGGCGGGACCAATTTCATCCTGCATTAGAAGACGTATAAATTGATTGAATGCAGCATTTTGCATGGCCTCCTTTACAGTTTCGAAGCCCGCAAGAAGGGCAAGGGCACAACTTAAAGTATGCGTTCCATTGAGCAGCCTTAGTTTGATTTCCTTGTACTTTTCAATTGATGGAACCAACATGACATTCGGATCTGCCAATGCAAAGGACAGGCGTTGTTGTATACGTTCAGAAGTCGCTTCTATCGCCCATAAGCGAAAGGGTTCGGCCATAATCATCAATTGATCTTCGTAGCCCAGTAAAGCGCAGGTTTTCGTGTATTCCGCTAGCGGCAATGCTCCGGGAACGATACGATCGACTAGCGTGTTACAAAAATCATTGGCGGTATCAAGCCAGTCCATAAACTCTTCTGGAAGCTCATTCAGCTTAGCCAAGGCTGTGATGATTGATTTCAGTTTAGTTCCATTGTCGGTAATCAATTCGCTAGGGACGACGGTTAAGCCCTTGTTTTTATCCGCATTGAAGTAAACAAATCTCCGATAGAGAATAGCCAAAAGTTTACCCGGGAAAGAAGCCGGTGGTGCGTCACTGATGCGGTCTTCACTCATAACAATGCCGACTTCGGTGGTGTTGGAGAAGACAATTTCAAGATCCGGATTTTCGGCGCTTTTTAATATTTCTGACCAATGTTGGTTGGCCGCCAATACACGGGAAATCGAATTATTGATTTCATATTGTGAAATCTCTTCACCGTCTTCTATACCTTTAATGGATAATGTGTATAGGTTGTCCTGTTGTTCGAAGGCATCAGCACCTCCCGAGCTTGTTGACTTTACAACCAGTATTCTGCCGCAAAACAGGTTTTGTTGATTTGCTTTATGGACAAAATAATCCGGGAGGCCTCTGAGTAATACACCGGTGCCAAATTGAAGAATCTTTTCTGGATATGCGAAGGACGCTGCCGTCGGTTTATTCACCAGGTCAGTGCTCATCGTTTGTATAGTATGTTGTGTCAGTAACATCTGCTCGTTTTATTATTGAATTTTGTATTGTTTTTTCCACTTTGGATACTCCTTTTGGATCAGCTTTTCCGGCCAGTTGCCGAACCAGGCATAGCCATTTCTACGCTCCTCTGAAACCTCCTCAAAGTTGTATTTGATTGTGTCGTCCCGATCTCCAAACAAAGGACGGTTGTCTTCGAGATTATAAAATCGCGCCCAAATCGTGGAAGTCCCATCGGCGACAAGCCGCCGTTGATATTTTCCAGTCAGCTTATCTTGTACACGGTCGAAGCGGTAACCTTCGATATCATGTTGCTCAAACCAGTGTACTGCATCTTCGATGGCTTGCTTAATTTCAGCCGTTGCAGGCTGCAGCATGAGAAAGCGGACGATGGCAACAGATTCACTTGTGCTTAATGCGGCAGGTTCAAACTTTCTTGCCTGAGCGGGCTTTAACGTGTTCTGATCGTATTGCGCAGCCCAGATACTCCTTTTTCCGTCTTGCATGACCTGTGTTTTCAGGATACAGGCTATGCCCTTTTCTACCGCTTTTTGTGCTTTTGACACAAATATGGGATTGATAGCCTCAAATCCGTCTTGCTTATTGGCGACTTTGTAAAGCACCAGTAATGCATTGATCATTGCATTATCGTTGTAGGTTATCTCAGCTCTATAGAGTGATTTATTTGGGTAGTACTGTGGAAATCCGCCATTCTCATATTGAGCCGATAAAATATAGGCAATACCTTTTTCTGCGGCAGTCAAATAAGCCTTATTCTGAGTAAGCTTAAAAGCCTTGACCAATCCAGTTATTTCCCGGGTTGTTGCACTGTTGTCGAGTGTGGCATGATCAATAGCTGTTTTCTTGACCTTTTGCAAGAGCTCTTTTGTTAATGGAAGTCTGTAATCGACCACACTTTTGTCGAACAACTGCTTGGGCCATGCTCCATTTGATAGCTGGTACTGAAGCATCTTTTCGGCCAATGAATCTTTGGTGGGCACGGTCTGTCCAATACAGTAATGATGAAACACTGATACCGCGATGAAACTCAGCATAATTGTCTTTCTCATGGTCTCTAGTTGTTGATCTGTTTGAATAACCATTGCACTAAATCATTCGCTGCAGTAAAGTTTTCATATTCCTTAGGGAGCTTTCTTCCATCGGTATATTCATTATATAACCAAGGATCTCCAATGGCAAATACAGTACCTTTTCCATATTTTGCCGTAGCAATGATGGTATCCCCATGATCTTGAATCAATGCTTGGGCGGGAGCGTTTACCTGTAATGTTGAGATTTCCTTGATATATATTTGGGCCGTATTCGGAAATACGGCATTACCTTTTGGAATAGCAATTGCGCCCGTCTGAAAGTCATTTCCTTTCACCCGGTTGCGACTATCCTCATGGAATGTGATGCCAAATTTTCGTGCGAGGGTATTGAATTTGCTGATTTCGCAGTTACCGCTATCATTTAATAAAAGAACGAGTACTCCGCCCTGTTTAACCCATTGCGTAATTTGTTGGGCGTCGGTTTCATTCATAAAATGCGGATGCTCAGTTTCTTTCTCCGTGTCGGGGTCTACGATGATGTAGACGTTGGATTTTGAGAGATTCTGTACTGTAGGTGCTGTCCGTAATGTGTTTAATTGACCGCCATTTTTTTCAAATACCCTACCCAATAGGGAAAATCCGTTGTTGTCGTCACCATCCCAAAGATAGTGGTAGGGTTTAATTTCCCCCGATGCAGTCTTTTTATATTCGTTATTGAAATAATTGTCCAATGTAACCGTGCGTCTTTTTTTTCCTTTTTGTTCCTTTCCAAATTCAACTTCGGACGCCGCTAGGATAAAAGCACCGACTCCCTTGGGATCATTGGTAATAACGGGTTCACTCATGTAATATTCGAAACTACCATCGCGATATTGTTTTCCGCCTAGACCGGAAACTTGGACAGTCTTTGTGAGATTGACACGGTTTTCTCCAGCAGGGGTGATGAATTCTTTTACAAGCCCTTGGTAGCCCCGATCCAGATTTTGCTGAAATGAAGCCGGGATATAACCTTTGCGTAATGATTTTGCCAATGCAAATACAAACATACTGGAGGCCGAAGATTCCAGGTAATTTCCTTTTCTTGTACCCAGGTCCACAATGTCATACCAAACGCCGGTTTTGCCATCTTGGTACTTGACGACTGCCGATAACGTTCTGTTTAAGATTGCAATGAGTTCTTGTCTACGAGGATGCTCCGCTGGGAAATAGTCCAATACATCAACAAGCGCCATGACATACCAACCCATACCCCTAGCCCAAAAGTGTGGCGATAGGCCTGTTTTGGGGTCCGACCAGCGTTCCTTTTTTGATTCATCCCAGCCATGATACAGCAGGCCTGTTTTCGCGTCACGGGCATTTTTTTCCATGTAGCTAAACTGGTTGGCGATATCGTCAAAGGCGGTAGGAATATTCATCAGGCTAGCGTATTCCGCATAGAAAGGCTGGCCCATATATAAGCCATCTAGCCACATTTGGTAAGGATAAATTTTCTTATGCCAAAATCCACCTTCATGTGTGCGCGGATGCTTTTGAAGCTGTGCATATAATTGGTGGCAGGCCTTCAGATATTTTTCTTTACCGGTTACTTTGTAAAGTGTTAATAGGGTGGTACCATTTTTAATATTGTCAATATTAAAATCCTGCGCATGATAGTTCTTAATTGAATCCGGAATGCTGAGGTAGGCATCCATGCGCGATTGCATATAGTTAAAATAATCGGCATCTGCAGTATTGCGCCATACATCTGTCAGGCCTTCAAAAATAACCCCCATATCGTATGACCATTTTGGAAATTTGTCGGTCCTGTTGAATAATGAATCCGGATAGAGCTGTTCAAGTACAGTGTTGGCCATTTGTTCGGAAAAAGGCTTTTGTTGGCCAAACCCTGAAAATGGAACAAGTGCTGTAAGGTTTAAAAGAATTAAAAATAACTTTCTCATCAGGGGCCTAATTTTTGATTGTTAAGGATTTGTCCGTACTTCCGGCTGTAAACTGACTGACAGTCTTGGCAGTTCTTGTGTTGGATTTCGAAAGATGGATATTACTGCTTTTCTCACCCGCGACCTCGATATATAGTTCAGGAGCTTCTAATGCTTGGATATGATCTAGATTTATCGCAGTGCTATTACTTATGGCGATCAACGGATTATTTTCTGTCGTTTTTAAAGTGATATTTTTCAGATTGACCTGAGAAGCTTCAATGATTTCTATGCCTTTATTGGCCTCCAAGGTTGCATTTTCTATCCAGATCTGCTGAATATGCATTTCGGGGAGACCGCGTAAGAAAATTCCTTTTGATGCTCCTTTCGCTGCGATATTTTTGATATAAAAGTTTTTGAATTGCGGTGTTTCTTCTGTAACCGGAAGCGTGACTGTTTTTACAGCAGACCTCTTTTCTCCTGCCAATGGAACCGGATCTACAGCCGCATAATACATGTCAAATAGAATCGCTTCGCCTGGGATATCAACCATATTGATATTGTTGATGAAGATGTTTTCTACAACTCCTCCACGACCTCTTGTCGTTTTGAAGCGAAGTCCGATATCAGTCCCAATAAACGAGCAATCTTCCACCCAAATATTACGGGCACCACCACTCATCTCGCTTCCGATTACAAATCCGCCATGTGCATGATACACAACGTTATTGCGGATAATTACATTTTCGGTTGGCCTGCCACGGTCACGCCCAGCTTTATCACGTCCAGACTTAATGCATATGCCGTCATCGCCAACATCAAATGTACAGTCTTCTATGAGGACATTTTTGCAAGACTCCACATCTACACCATCGCCATTTTGGCCATACCAGGGGTTACGAACCGAGAGCTTGCGTAAGGTTAGGTCTTCACATAGTAAAGGGTGTATATTCCATGCCGGTGAGTTTTGTATCATTACTCCTTCTAACAATACTTTTTTACAGTCTGTGAATACCAAAAGATTGGGTCTTAAAAAATCCTTGACATCTTTGAAATCATCGATTGTTGTGCCGGGACGAATAACCCCAGCTTTCTTTTCTTGCGAACCTTTCAGCGAACTTGCGGAGGGGTACCAGATCTCATTGGTGGTGTCGACAGTGCCACCCGATGCAACGAGATTTTTCCATTGCGATGCGGTTAGTTTGTTCTTTTTAACCATCCTCCAGGCATCTCCATTGCCATCAATAATGCCATCGCCCGTAATTGCGATATTATATAGGTTCTTGCCCGATATCGGATTTTGATTGCGCCAGGCCGGCTCACCTTCCCAATTAGATTCAACAAGCTTATATTGATCGAAGTCCTTGGTGAAAAGCAGTACGGCATCTCGTTTGAGGTGCAGGTTTACATTGCTCTGCATTTCAATAGGTCCTGTCAACCAAATTCCAGCGGGGATTAGTACAACACCGCCACCAGTTTCGCTACATCTACGGATAGTTTGATTGATTGAAGCCGTATTAAGAAATTGACCGTCACCTTTCGCGCCATAATTGCCGATATTTAACGTGTCTTTCTTAAATTCGACCTGTTGTACGATAGGACGGGCAGGCTCTTGGGCTATACACAGCTGTGGTAGCACGAGAAGCAATGCAAGAGCGGATTTCAATGTACGTGAATAGTGCTTTTTAAACGAATTCATTTTTTACATTTTGGTTTAAAAATGGTTATTTGTAAAAGCAATTGTACATTCTTTGTCCCTAACTTGGATGAAAAACTTATGCAATCGTTACCGGTCATGACTTATCGATCAAATGTAAGCGTTGGTACCCAATCCTTGAATACACGTTGAAAATTAAGGCTATCGGCCTCTCGATCTGTTAATAGGCGACTCCATTTGACACGATTTTGTGACACTGAGCCTGCGCCTTTGTTTTTATATTCTGCGAAATAAGCTGTTTTCTCATTTGACTCTTTGCCCCAGTTGTGCCAACCTTTATCGTCAATAAATTGGGGAAGATTACAATGCATGAAAATTACTTTGGCATAAGGTCGCCAAGGGCGTCCAAGGTAGAACGTCTTTGTGTCTTTATTTCCCGTGATGTTGCAGTTGTTAAAGATATAGCCAAAATCTACCTGTTCGGGCGTAGATGCTGCGGTAATATAGCCCTTGTTTTTGCAGTGCAGTTCACAATTTTCAAACCAGGCCGTGGACCCGCCAAAGATAAAATCTACAGTACCTTCGATATAGCATTGGTAATAAAGCTGTCTTGTTCCCTTCCCGAAAGTGTATAAGGTGTCTTGAAATCCTAAGAAGCGACAATTGAGAAACAAATTACGGTCTCCGGAGATCCATGCCGCCACTGCCTGGCCCACCGGGCCGGATCCATTTTCGAAAGAAAGGTTTATGGCCGTAAAATCGTCCCCATAGCAATAAAAACTTGCTGAGCCAGAAGTACCCATTTCCTCACCAAAACGATTTTTCTTTTGCGCATAATCGTCATAACTGATAATCGTTTTAAATTTATCTTCACCGACTAATGTAACAAACTGCTTGCTCCCCGGGAGGATGATTTTTTCGCGATATGTCCCGTTTTTGATATATATTTTCGTTTCCTTTTTTCGAAAATCTGGGACAGCATGAATGGCATCTTGAATTGTCGTGAAATTTCCCGTACCATCTTTGGCCACGACAAAATCATAGCTCTTTACTTCCGTAGCAAAAAGAAAAAAAGGAATTAAAAAAAAGGAAAGTATGATCGTTCGCATTCCAAATTGTTTAATTGGTCAATGAAATTACCAATATTAAAGCCTTCCTTAAAGGAAATCCACCAAAATAAATGCGCAAACGTTATCGGTCACGTTTGCGTGAACCGATTGAAAAGACAATTCTTGCATGCTACCATGGCATGAAGCGTGCACTTGTATCTTGAAATATTGCGTGTTTTGGATATCTTTGATTGAGCTTGTATAGCCACAAAAGGATGTTCAGAACGATTAAGGGGCTAAATTGTCTATATGGAGTTCAATTGTATTGCATATAAAAAGCAATTTCTCTAAGTTTGTTCAACAAATTTCTCAACATGGACATCCAATCACTCTATCAGATTTATAAACAGTATCCGAATATCACAACGGATACACGTAAAATAGAAAAGGATAGTATTTTTTTCGCCTTAAAAGGTGCTAATTTCAATGGAAATGCTTTCGCCGAGAAAGCGCTTGAAATGGGCGCTAAATATGTTGTTATTGATGAAGAGACCTACCGAAAAGGAGATGCGTATATTCTTGTTGATGATGTTTTAAAAGCACTACAGCAACTCGCAAATTATCACAGACATCAGTTGCACATACCAATTATTGGTGTGACAGGTACAAATGGAAAAACGACTACGAAGGAATTGCTGTATGCCGTTGTTTCACAGAAATATAAAGCATACGCGACGAAAGGAAATTTGAATAATCATATTGGTGTTCCCTTAACATTATTGGCAATAGATGATTCCATTGAGCTGGCAATCATCGAAATGGGGGCAAACCATCTGGAAGAAATTGCTTTTTTGTGTGGGATTGCCGAACCGACACATGGTTTGATTTCTAACGTTGGTAAAGCACATCTAGAAGGTTTTGGATCTTTTGAAGGAGTGAAGAAAACCAAAGGTGAGCTATACGATTGGCTGCAGGACCATCAAGGTGTATTATTTTTGCAGGCCGATAACCCACACCTCAAAGAGATGGCTTCCGCTCGCCAGATCGCTAACATTGTTACTTATGGTTTTTCGGAAGATAATGACGTGATTGGAAAGCTTCTTAAAGCAAATCCCCTTTTGCAGATTGAGTGGCAAAAGAAAGGGGCGGCCGAATCTTATGTAGTTGATACGCAGTTAACAGGCTCTTATAATACCGAAAACTTTCTTGCGGCAATTGCAGTGGGTCTGCATTTTGGCATTTCTTCTGCGGCGATCAATCGAGGTATTGAAGGATACACACCTACCAACAATCGCTCGCAGATTATGAAAACGGCCCACAATACGCTGATCTGCGATTATTAT
Source organism: Sphingobacterium sp. UBA7253 (assembly GCF_002472745.1). NCBI lineage: Bacteria > Pseudomonadati > Bacteroidota > Sphingobacteriia > Sphingobacteriales > Sphingobacteriaceae > Sphingobacterium > Sphingobacterium sp. UBA7253. The sequence continues at coordinate 34,878 of NZ_DKSP01000120.1, forward strand.
AATGCCAATGCAACAAGCATGGCCGCTGCACTGGATAATATCCGGATTATTGAAGCGGATAAGAAGGCTATTGTATTGGGTGATATGTTTGAATTGGGAGCCGAATCCTTTGAAGAGCATAAAAAAATTGTTGAAAACGTAAGAACTATTCCTGCAGATCGCAAGATTTTTGTCGGCAAAGAATTTTCCGCACATCGGTATGAAGGTGGAGAGTTTTATGAAACTACTGCCGAAGCAAAACAAGCAATCAGCGAAAAACCGATAACTGATGCCACAGTTTTATTGAAAGCTTCACGCGGCATGGCTTTTGAAAATCTGGTCGATTTACTCTAGCCTTTTTAGCTTTGTGTTATGCACAACGAGGGGATAAGTTCGGGGTGCGACCATATTGCGACCATGGTGCTCCCGCATTGAATGTACTTAAAAAGGTGGACTCAACGTGGACTCACGGTGGACTTACCGTGGTCGCAGGGCGAAGATAGTAGGTGTTTACTGTGGCTTCGGTGCCGCTGAATACCAAATTACCCATCAGGCAGATTTGAGTGAAAAGGAAGTGCAAAACAAACAGTTTTGTCATGTAAGGATTAAATAATGAGTAAAATGAGGAAATTCGTTCTATAGAGAAATGATGCTCATTTGGAAAACGTACCTTTGTTCCATATAATGGATAAAAGACGTTTTTTTTTAGAAATAGCCTATTTTGGACAGGCTTATCATGGTTGGCAAATTCAGAATAATGCAATTTCCGTGCAGGAAGTGCTGAATAAAGCGCTTGAAACCCTGTTGCGGGAGCCGATTGAAACAACTGGAGCTGGCCGTACAGATACGGGTGTTCATGCCAAGCAATTGTATGCACATTTCGATGCAGCCCCCGTGGGTATTCTACAAAAAGCTGATCGTTTCATTCATTCGCTCAATGCCTTATTGCCCTTTGATGTGGCCGTGAAGCGCTTGATCGAAGTGGAGCCCGAAGCACATGCTCGCTTCGATGCAACGCAAAGATCATATGAATACCATCTTCATTTTCATAAAGATCCTTTTATCTATCCCTATTCATGTTTTATGCGCGATCGTCCGGATGTTGAAAAGATGAATGAAGCTGCACAATTTTTATTGGGTAAACAAGATTTCGAATGCTTTAGTAAGTCTCATACGCAGGTGTTTACAAATATTTGCGATATTCGTAGAGCTGAGTGGGTATGGCATACTGAGCAGCATCTGGTTTTTCACATAACTGCAGATCGTTTTTTGCGCAATATGGTGCGCGCCATTGTAGGGACATCGTTGGAAATAGGGATAAAAGGTAAGCCGGTTTCATTTATGCAAGATGTTATTCAAAGTAAAAACCGCGGAAAAGCGGGTGTTTCTGTTCCTGCACATGGTTTATATTTAACAGAAGTAGCATATCCTTATATATAGAATTTAATAGACATAGAATTTAACGTGAGTCAAGATAAAATAACTGGTAAAACCTACGATATCAATTTAGTGAAACGCATGAGTCGTTATATGCGGCCCTACCATGTGTCATTTTGGATATCGGTCGTTCTAACGATATTGTTGGCCGCCGTGGCGCCCGCTTTGCCTATGCTAATCCAGCATACATTAGATAACTATATTTTAAATTTCGATACCAATGGGTTATCCCTCATGCTGATAGCGATGTTGGCATTGGTTATCCTGCAGACCTTGATTCGTTATTACCATACCTTAATGACAAATACCCTGGGGCAGTCGGTCATTCGCGATATCCGGATTCAGGTATTTAACCACATTGTTCAACTCAGGCTCAAGTATTTTGATCGTACGGCATTGGGAAAACTGATTACACGTACCATTTCTGATCTGGAGACTCTTTCCAATATTTTCTCTGAGGGCTTGATCCAGATTATCGGTGATTTATTGCAGCTGGTCGTTATTCTGGTTGTGATGTTTTACTCCGATTGGAAGCTAACATTGATTGTTTTAATTCCCATGCCTTTGATGGTGGCAGCAACTTATGTGTTTAAAGAGGCGATGAAATCTGCTTTTATTGATGTGAGGAAATGGGTTTCCAATTTAAATACCTTTTTGCAGGAACACATTACGGGAGTCGGGATTATCCAATATTTTGCACGTGAAAAGCAGGAAATGGATAAGTTTAAAGAAATTAATGCGCAACATCGCAATGCACATATTCGAACCAATTGGTACTTCTCCATCTTTTTCCCTGTTTTGGAAATTATCATGGCTATTGCTTTGGGATTATTGGTATGGTTTGGTTCCAAACAAATTATGGGTGATGTGATCTCTCCGGGTGTAGTTGTGGCCTTCATCATGTATATCAATATGATCTTTAGGCCCATTCGGGAACTTATTGACAAGTTCAATACACTTCAAATGGGTATGGTCAGTGCTGAACGAATTTTTGAAGTCTTGGATACCGATGAAAAGACGCCTAATTTGGGGACTTTGAAACCCGCACATATCAAAGGAGAGATTGCGTTTCGCGATGTTTGGTTTGCTTATAATGAGGAAAATTGGGTTCTGAAAGATGTTAACTTCAATGTTAATCCGGGCGAGACCTTAGCTTTAGTTGGGGCTACCGGTGCCGGAAAATCTTCTACCATCAATATTCTAAGCCGGTTTTATGAAATCAATAAGGGTGAAATTCTATTGGATGGCCGTAATATCCGGGATTATGACCTTGATTATCTGAGAAATACTATTTCGACAGTATTGCAAGATGTATTTCTCTTTTCGGATAGTGTCATCAATAACATTACATTAGGTGATCCTGCGATATCTAGAGAGCAGGTGATCGAAGCGGCAAAGGAAGTCGGTGCGCATGATTTTATTATGCGACTTCCTGGGGGCTATGATTATGATGTGAAAGAGCGGGGAGCAACTTTATCTGCGGGGCAGGCACAATTGATTTCTTTTATACGGGCTTTGGTACACGATCCTCGCATTCTTATTTTGGATGAAGCGACTTCTTCTGTTGATACCGAAACGGAAGAAATGATCCAACATGCAATTGATAACCTCATGAAAGGAAGAACATCGATTGTTATTGCCCACCGCTTGTCCACCATTCAGAAGGCGGACAAGATTATTGTGTTGGATAAAGGCGAAATCAAGGAAATCGGAACGCATCAGGAATTACTATCTTTCGATGGTTATTATAAAAAACTATACGACTTACAGTTTCATTCCGCAGGGATTTAATTAAGCGATAATACTCTCTTTGGGGATAGTTTCTTCGTCTTCGATACGTGTATTTGCTTTAATTTCTGAACCTCGACCGACTAGAACGTTTGCTCCGATTGAGACATTTGGGCCGATGTTGACAAAATCTTCAATAATGGTGTTGCTTTCGATAACGGCGGAACCGGCAATAACGCAGTGGTTGCCTATTTGTACATCTGGAGCGATCGAAGCGCCTGGGAGAATAATGGTGCCTTCACCAATTTCGGCTCTTTTTGATACGTAGGCTTTAGGATGGATGAGGGTCTGGAAGTTCCAGTTTGCGTTTTCTGACACAATCCTTTGGCGAAGACCAGGATTCTTGACTGCGACAAAGAAATTTTCTTCCGTGCCTTTTGATTCATGATGAAGTTGAACCTCATAATCAAATACATCTTCAATTAGTAGCGATTTGTCGATAAGACCACCAATTTCAATCGCTAAATCTTCTGCTACATCTACCGCAGTTTTAGCATGAGCGGTTGCTCCATATATGTATAACATGGTATTTTTTTCGCAAAGATAAAGCTTTCTAAAAAGAAGCCCTTTGATATGATGTAAAAAAATACAACAAAATGTCAGGTTTGATTGTTTTGGTGTTTATAGAGCTGTAGGGTTGGTTGTTTTTTCGGTCGCAATTATATTGCATATGAAAATCAATTTATCTAAGTTTGTTGATATACAAAAATTAAACTATGATTCAACGTATCCAAACTGTTTATTTGCTGATAGCAGGATTAGTCATATTTGGCTTGTTTCTATTTCCCTATGTTAATTATAGCGATTTAGTGGGTTTAGGAAAGAATGTGAAGGTGACTGGTGTGTATAGTGTTGCTGCTGGCCAGTCTGTACATGAGGGGGGATTTGGTTATATTCTCCAGACCGTGGTGACCGTGTTATTGGGAGGACTTCCGCTATTTACGATATTTAAATTTAAAAAGCGTAAAGTTCAACTTTTGCTTATATGGGTGGAGATTGTGGCAATTATCTTATTTGCAATCTGGTTATACTCGTCTGCAAGTACTCATCTTGCCACCGTGAGCCAGTTTTTAGGTGCCGGGAATATCGGGGTAGGTTTCTTTTTGTTGCCAATTTCGATTATTTTCTGTGCGTTAGCGATGGGTGGAGTACGTAAAGATGAAAAGTTGATCCGATCTGCCGATCGATTGCGAGCATAATTTTAAGACAATAAAATAATACGAGTTAAAGCCACGAAGATCGTGGCTTTTTTAAATATAATATGATATGAATGTTTTTTTTAGATATGTTGTTGTCTTGATCCTCTTTCTTGGAGGTGGGCTTGTAAAGGCTCAGTCGGCAGATTCATTGCTGGTTGTTGACGATATTCAATTCGATGTGCGGGAATTTCACTTCGATGAGGGTAAGAATGAACTGGTGATCAATTTGTTTGCGATATCTTATAGTACCGATCCACGAGAATATAAAATGAACACCTTTTCCACGCAAGTGTTGGATCAGAAGAAACAACCCCATTTCTTTTCAACGATTCAGATGGGAAATGTTTTGGTTAAATTTGAAGATAAGCAGAATTATCTGCACTATTTGCTAGAAGAAGATAAGCCTGTGGATATACAGGTCATTGTTAAGGATTGGAAGAAAACGGATAAGCCGGTTATGATTAAACTGGTGTTTGAGAGTAGCACGGAAGAGGGGGAGTTTTTGGAAGTTCCTATTCCATTAAAGAAATAGATTTTGGCTCTTGAGCAAAAAAGCTTCAAAGTTATACTTTGAAGCTTTTTTGATTATTCAATATTATCGATTGTATCTGATCTGCTGTTTGTCCATCATACCCATTTGGTCTTTCATCATTTTGATCTGATCGGCCAATAATTTGTTTTTATCTGCTTTTTTCGCTTCTTGAAGTAGTTTTTCGGCTTCACGCTTGTTGCGTTTTGCCATTGCTACACCTGCCAGGCTTAATTTTGCTAAAGCGATATTATGATCCATATGTAAGCCCAACGCCAATGCCTTCTTAAAATATTTTTCGGATTGCATAGGTGCGCGTTGTGATTCGATCAGTCCGATCAGCATATTGTAGTAACCGTGCTGTTGTGGGATCAATTGCTTTTCGTAGTTGGTGATTTTACGTAGCCATTTTTCAGCTGCGGCCATATTTTGTTTACGCATATACCATTGCGCAATCAGCATATATTCGTGGAAAAATACAGTAACAAAGCCTAAGATCGTGATCAGGATACCTAAGATTCCCCATCCCCAATTTCCAGTCCAGAATAAGGCAACTGTTCCGATCAGCAATGCACTGCAAATAATGATTCTAACGAGATTTGACATAAATCTTTGTTTAAAATATTTGTATTCAATTTAATTCTGCAAATATCCGTTAATTTCATCGTTTAAGCAACTCGTTCAGGTGGTTATTTTGTAAAAATGTGTTTTTCCCCCTGAAGAGGATATGGATAAACAAGATGTGATCGTTTTTTTTGCTGTAGTTCCTTGAAAAGAGCTTATGAGGATAAATTTGCCTTTATATGCAACTTTATCTATGTTTGGGGTATGGAAAAGCAATACGATGATTCTTGGGCTCCTGTGCTAAAGCCTTTGTTTGGTCAACCCTATATGAAACAACTGTCTACTTTTGTGCAAGAAGAGCGTCAGAAAACGAAAGTGTTTCCACCGGCAGATCTGGTGATGAATGCTTTTAAGCTGACGCCATTGGACCAGGTAAAAGTAGTTATCTTAGGGCAGGATCCTTATCATAATGATGGGCAGGCACATGGCTTGTCTTTCTCTGTGCCAGAAGGGATTGCTTTGCCGCCATCCTTAAAAAATATCTTTAAGGAATTGCAAGACGATATACCCGGTTTTGTTGAGCCCCGTGCTGGCGATTTGACCTATTGGGCCAAACAGGGTGTACTGTTGTTAAATGCGACATTGACAGTGCAGGCGCATCTGGCAGGTTCCCATCAAAAGAAAGGTTGGGAGATTTTTACAGATAGTATTATTTATGCCATTTCGGAGCGTTGTGAACATGTCGTATTTCTGTTGTGGGGAAGTTATGCCCAAAAGAAAAGTGTGCTCATCGATGCGAAGAAGCATCTTGTGCTAACGGCGGTTCATCCATCACCGTTGTCTGTCTATCGTGGTTTTTTTGGTAGTAAGCATTTTTCACGTGCAAACCAGTATTTGATGGAACATGATAAAACCCCAATTGATTGGCGCCTGGTTTAAGTTTTGTCTTGAGTTAAATAAACATCATTGCCGGTTATCGTCGCATGGAGCAAATACGTCCAAAAGCGAGATTCCGGTAATGATATTTTTGATTGGGCTTATTCCTTCGCTTAATATTCTAAAGGAATAATTGGCTCTTTTTTGCTGGTTGACATAATCATCATGGTTTGGAATGTCTTTACAAAAGGTATTTTGGAGATTTTTTCCATGATGACGCCTTCATAAGCTTTAATATCTTTTACGTAAACCTTGAGGATGAAATCACAATTGCCTGTAACGTGGTGGCATTCGGTTACCTCGGGTATCATTTTGACAGCAGCAACAAACTCAGGGATAGCGTTATGTGTATGGAAATCGAGTGAGATCTGGATAAACGATTTGATTCCAAGTCCCAGTTTCTCCTCGTCTACAAAAGCATGGTAACTTTTGATGAAGCCAGAGTTTTCCAGTTTTCGCACACGCTCTAAAGTTGGTGCGGGAGATAGTCCGATGCTAGATGCGAGTTGCAAATTAGTTATACGACCATTCTCTTGTAATAGTTTAAGAATTTTTAAATCTGTTTTATCCGGTGCAAAGGGCATATCTTAAGTCTTAATAATCAATAGTATTTGTAAATATACAAAATTATATTTGGAAATTTAAAAATATACAAAATTATTGATGATTAATAGATTTTAACTATATTAGGGTTGTTTAGTTATAATTTTAATCGATGTAAAATCATTTGACTGTCATAATCGATTGAAATGTGCTCATTTTAATGAAATGGAGTGATAAATGTCATTTTTTTATTAAAAATGCCTTCGTAAGGTGCTATTAAATGCTGTTTTATTGGCTTTGAAATTGTAACTTTGCAGTTCGATAGGTGCGGAGGTGAAGCCCTCCCAAATTAGTTAAACCGTGAGAGCGCAATATGAGTACTAAAGACGACGATTTGTTAAAAGAGCTGGAGCTCGAAGAATATAAATACGGGTTCACGACAGATATCGAAATGGAAATTGCAGCCAAAGGCCTTACTGAGGATACGGTTCGTTTTATTTCGGCAAAAAAGAATGAACCTGAATGGCTATTGGAATGGAGATTAAAAGCTTTCCGTCATTTCTTGACGTTAAGAATGCCTACTTGGCAGAATTTCAAAGCTCCTGAAATTGATTTTCAAGAGATTTCCTATTATGCAGCCCCAAAAGCAAAACCACAGCTTAATTCGATGGATGAGGTTGACCCTGAGTTGATTGCTACCTTTGAAAAACTGGGGATTCCTTTGGATGAGCAAAAAGTATTGGCAGGAGTTGTGGCGGTAGATGCTGTCTTTGACTCGGTATCTGTCAAAACAACGTTTCGTGAGAAATTAAAAGAACAAGGTGTTATTTTCTGTTCATTTGGTGAGGCCGTGCAAGAGCATCCTGACCTGGTGAAAAAATATTTGGGTACAGTGGTTCCACAGACGGATAACATTTATGCAGCGTTGAATTCTGCAGTATTTTCGGATGGATCCTTTGTTTATGTTCCAAAAGGTGTTAGATGTCCAATGGAATTATCTACCTACTTCCGTATCAATGCACAGAATACCGGACAATTTGAACGCACGTTGATCATTGCAGATGAGGGAGCTTATGTTTCTTATTTGGAGGGATGTACTGCACCTATGCGTGATGAAAACCAGCTGCATGCTGCGGTAGTAGAATTGATTGCCGAACGCGATGCTGATATTAAATATTCTACCGTGCAAAACTGGTACCCTGGTGATAAAGATGGAAAAGGTGGTATTTATAACTTTGTAACCAAGCGTGGAATCTGTAAGGGCGATAACAGTAAAATCTCCTGGACACAGGTAGAAACTGGTTCTGCAATTACATGGAAATACCCTGGTGTGATTTTAAAGGGTGATAACTCTATTGGCGAGTTTTACTCTGTGGCCATGACACGTAATTATCAGGTAGCTGATACAGGAACGAAGATGGTTCATTTGGGTAAAAACACGAAATCTAAAATTATTTCTAAAGGTATTTCTGCCGGTAAGAGCCACAACAGTTATAGAGGTTTAGTGAAAATCGGCCCAAATGCAGACAACTCACGTAACTTTACCCAATGTGATTCCTTATTGATCGGTGATAAATGTGGGGCACATACATTCCCTTATATCGAAAATAGAAATAAGACAGCCAAATTAGAGCATGAGGCGACTACTTCCAAAATCGGTGAGGACCAAGTATTCTATTTGAATCAACGTGGTATCGATTCTGAGAAAGCTGTTGGTTTAATTGTCAACGGGTATGCAAAGGAAGTATTAAATCAATTGCCGATGGAGTTTGCTGTAGAGGCTCAAAAATTATTGGCAATTTCATTAGAAGGTTCAGTAGGATAGATAAAAAATCATTGGGAATGTAGTTTATGACGCTACATTACACCATACTCAATACGAATAAAATGTTAAGCATTAAAAATTTACATGCGTCTGTAGAAGACAAACAAATATTAAAAGGGTTAAACCTAGAAGTAAAAGCTGGAGAAGTTCATGCGATTATGGGACCAAATGGTGCTGGTAAAAGTACATTGGGTAATGTATTGGCCGGACGTGAATCATATGAAGTAAGTGAAGGTTCTGCACTATTGGACGGTGTAGATTTATTGGATCTTTCACCTGAGGACCGTGCACGTGAAGGGCTGTTTTTGGCTTTTCAATATCCTGTTGAAATTCCGGGCGTATCGAATATCAATTTCTTGAAAACAGCTGTAAATGATATTCGTGAGTATAAAGGCCTTCCTCCAATGGAAGCGAAGGAGTTTTTACAAATGGTAAAAGATAAGCAAAAATTGGTTGAATTTTCGGCTAATTTGGCTAACCGCTCTTTAAATGAAGGATTTTCCGGTGGTGAGAAAAAGCGTAACGAAATTTTTCAATTAGCGATGTTGAATCCGAAATTATCTATTTTGGATGAGACAGATTCTGGTTTGGATATCGATGCCCTTCGTATCGTTGCAAATGGCGTGAATCAATTGCGCTCTAAAGACAATGCTTTTATTGTTATTACACACTACCAACGTTTGTTGGATTATATCGTTCCAGATTTTGTTCACGTATTGTACAATGGCCGTATCGTGAAATCGGGACCTAAAGAATTGGCTTTGGAGCTCGAAGAAAAAGGATACGATTGGTTAAAAGAATATGATACACAAAACGCCTAATCTTTTACCTGAGTAAATAGGATTGGAAGAGAATTTTGGCGATTTGATTAAAAAATAACATGAGTACATTAGTTTCAGAATCATTACTTCAACAAGTGTTGGGAGCTTTCAAAGAGCAAGGCGTTTCAGACGAACCTTCGTTTTTCGTGGAGGCCCGCCAACTTGCATTCGAACGTTTCGAAGCAGCAGGCTTTCCCACCGTTAAGAATGAAGAATGGAAATATACAAACATCCACAGTATTATCAATAAGCCTTATGCGCTTGATGTCGATGTGGATATCGAAGGCTTAGACTTTAGTGCAGGGGAGATTCCTCAGTTGGATGCTTACCGCATTATCTTGGTGAACGGTCAGTATGTGTTGGCGGTAAGTGAATTAGAAAATGTGAAGGGACTGTCGGTTATTCCAATGGATGAAGCCACTTCAGAGCCTGCATTTGAGAGCCATTTTGCTAAATATGCGGACAAGTCAGACAATATTATGGTCGCATTGAATACGGCTGCTTTTACAAATGGTGTTTTTATCCATTTGAAAAAGGGAGTTGTACTTGATAAACCAATACAGATTATTCATGTCGCTACAGGAAAAGAGGATTTCTTTGCACAAACACGTAATTTGATCGTTGTCGAGCCAAATGCAGAACTTGAATTGATCGAAAGCTTTATCACTGCAGAAGGTACCGCAAATAATGTGCACAATAAGGTCTCTGAGATTATCGTCAAAGAGAACGCTAAAGTACAACATTATTATTTGCAGCTCGCAGAATCTGTAAGTCGTTACTTTAATCATACAGAGGTATACCAAGAAAAAGATAGCCTTTATAATAATTACAACTGTAATTTTCCTGGCGCCTCGTTTATCCGTAACAATATCAATGTTCGCTTGGATGCAGCGCATGTGGAGAGCCATTTATATGGAATCAACTTAACTGCAGGTGATCAATTGGTCGATAATCATACCATCGTAGACCACCTTAAGCCACATTGTGAGTCTTATGAATGGTATAAAAATATTACACAGGATAAATCCGTTGCAGTTTTCAATGGAAAAATCTTTGTACGTGAGGATGCTCAAAAAACAAATGCTTTTCAGCAGAACAATAATATGCTGATGTCAGACAATTCGGCGGTTTATACCAAACCGCAATTGGAGATCTTTGCGGATGACGTAAAATGTTCACACGGATGTACCATCGGTCAGTTTGATAATGAGGCCTTATTTTATTTGAGAGCAAGAGGAATTGGTGAAGAATCTGCCCGTATCCTGTTGGTACATGCATTTGCATTTGACGTAACTACACGTTTCTCTAATGAGGTTGTTCGCAAATATGTTGAAGAACTTGTGGAAGAAAGCCTAAGGACAAATTAAATCCATTTAGGATTATATAGCTATAAAAAATGGCGTTTACC
>NZ_DKSP01000120.1:46091-69441 GCF_002472745.1 Sphingobacterium sp. UBA7253
GGTAAACGCCATTTTTTATAGAAACAATTGGATCTGTGGTATCTTTCTGTGGTTTTGTACGACCATGTACTTGTCTTTATATACAATTTACGCTTATAAACCTTGGGTTTTATAGCGTGTTCGCTTTTTTCTTGTTAAGCCTCTATCGATAAATAGATGATAGTGAGTCTAAATCTTACTTATTTTTGTATTAAGGTGGCCTATTGTGCTTATTTTATGATAATGTGCTGACCGTTCAGTATTTACAGCAGATGCTATTGCAACGGCTTTTGTTATAGCAGGACTTATTGTGGTATTGGTTGGGGTATTATATCTTTTCAATGATCCAAATAGGAGGCTGGAAAAAAAGAAAGGGTAGTACTACAAAACAGAAAAAGCTTCCAAATTTTGGAAGCTTTTTTAGAGCGAAAGACGAGATTCGAACTCGCGACCCCAACCTTGGCAAGGTTGTGCTCTACCAACTGAGCTACTTTCGCGTTGATGCTACAAAAGTAAGGCATTTATTCGTATTCTGCAAGAGAAAAAACAAAAAATGTTAACTTAAATTGATCGCATCAACACAATTAATACCGTCTATAGCCGCTGAAATGATGCCTCCGGCATAACCTGCACCCTCACCACAAGGGTAAAGTCCTTTGACCTGAGGGTGTTGTAAATCTTCTTTATTTCTAGGAATCCGAATAGGTGAAGATGTCCGTGATTCTACACCAACTAAAATGGCTTCATTGGTATAATACCCCTTCATCTTTTTGCCAAAGATTGGCAGTGCACCGCGTAATGCTTCATGAACAAAAGCAGGTAGCACTTCGGTGAGATCTGCAGAGGCTGTTCCGGGCTTGTAGGAGTTTTCTGGCAGATCCATCGATACACGCCCTTCGACAAAGTCGACCATACGTTGTGCGGGAGCAACGAGTTTACCGCCACCTACGGCAAAAGCCTTTCGCTCGATCTCTTTCTGAAAATTAAGTAATGCAAAAGGATCCTTATGTGCATTGGCAACGTCCTCAAGGTTAATCTGAATAACGGTACCTGAATTGGCGTGCGGATTATTTCGTTTGGATGGGGACCATCCGTTGACAACGATTTCATCTAAATCTGTTGCACAGGGAGCGATAACGCCACCTGGGCACATGCAGAATGAAAATACCCCACGGTCATTAACCTGCTCAACCAAACTATAATATGCAGGGGGTAAATGCTCGCTTCTAACCTGACAATGGTATTGCGCCTGATCAATGATTGACTGCGGATGTTCGATGCGCACACCCAATGCAAAGGCTTTGGCTTCGATCAGCCAGTTATTACGGTGAAAAAGCTCAAAAATGTCCCGTGCAGAGTGTCCTGTTGCTACGATGACGTGATCGGCCTTAATTTCTTCGCCACTGGCTAACTTGACACCTCGCACATGACCGAAAGATTCTAAAATGTCGTCGACACGTTGATCAAAATGAAATTCGCCGCCAAATTCAATAACACTCTCACGCATTGCTTCAATAATATGCGGTAGTTTATTTGTGCCAATATGTGGCCGTGCATTGACTAGAATATCTGTCGTAGCACCATGGGAGACAAAAAGATTGAGCACTTTGTCTACATCACCTCTTTTATTGGAACGTGTATATAGTTTCCCATCGGAGTAAGTTCCGGCCCCACCTTCACCAAAACAGTAGTTTGATTCGGGATTTACGATGCCTTCCCGATTCAGCTTTGCGAGATCGCGCCTACGGTCTTGGACCTTTTTACCGCGTTCGATTACAATTGGTTTGAGCCCACGCTCAATGCAGCGGATGGCCGCAAATATGCCGGCAGGGCCTGCGCCAATAATAATCACGGGTTTTCCGTCTTTAACGGATTTGAAATTATTCGAATAGATCTCAGGAACAGGCAGTTCATCGATATAGTAGATAACCCTTGCCCGGTAGACCACCTGCTTGCTTCGGGCATCAATTGAACGTTTCCGGATTTTATAACCTTTGATTTGCTGGGGTTGAACGCGTAAAGCTTTTATGCCCTGCTGTATAATGTACTGTTCGTCCTCGATCCTTTCTGGAAGTATCGCAATTTCGATTTCTTTTTGCATAGTATGGGGGCTGGGTTTTTATCCCAAAACCGAGACAAAGTTAATGAATATTGGCTATTTGGAGATTTGGAAATAAAAATATTCTTATCTTAGTAAGAGCTTGGTATATGCTTTGATAGTGTAACCGTATAATTTGAATAGTATTTAATTCTTTGAACAATGAAAATTAAAAGATTTTTGGTCGCCCTATGTGGTTTATTTGCATTAGTATCATTAAACTCCTGTGGCTACAATACGATGGTCTCACAAGATGAGAATGTTAAAGGAAAATGGGCACAAGTTGAAAATGCGTATCAACGTCGTGCGGATCTAGTTCCAAATTTGGTTAATACGGTAAAAGGAGCGGCAAAGCACGAAGAAAGTACATTGACAGCCGTTGTAGAGGCAAGAGCTAAGGCAACTTCGGTAACGATTAATGCCGATGATTTGTCTGAGGAGAATATTGCCAAGTTTCAAAAAGTTCAGGATGAATTCAGCGGTTCGTTGAGTCGTCTTTTAGCGTCGGTTGAAGCTTATCCTGATTTGAAGGCAAATCAGAACTTTTTGGAATTACAGGCACAGTTGGAAGGTACTGAAAATCGTATTTCAACAGAACGTAGATCTTACAATGAAGCGGTACAGCAATACAATACCACCGTACGTAGCTTCCCGAATAATTTAATGGCGGGTATGTTCGGATTTAAGGCGAAAGGTACATTTACTGCAGCCCCGGGTTCGGATAAAGCGCCAACGGTATCATTCTAATAGTAAATTGTTAGTAATGAACAGGACGATGGATGATGCGGCTTTCGTAGAAGCACATCATCCATTTTTTTATCGTGTTTTAACTAGTTTTAGATACTTTGAGTCTGGAATAACCGTCTGGTAATCTGGTTTTGAAGTGCAAACGTATACAGACTATGGCATTAAATTCTGAAGAACAAGAGAAGATCGTTCACGCCATTAATGTGGCTGAAAACGAGACTTCCGGTGAGATTCGTGTAGTGGTAGAAAATCATTGCCCCGACGAGGTACATGATCGTGCAACACATTATTTTTCCAAATTGGGCATGCATAAGACCACGTTGAAAAACGGTGTTCTTATCTATATCGCGCTTGAGGATCATAAATTTTCCATTATTGGCGATAAGGGAATCCACCAACGTGTAGAAAGTGATTTTTGGAACAGTACCAAAGATCTTATGGTGGCGGAGTTTCGGGTGGATCGCATTGTTGAGGGCTTGGTCAAAGGGATCGAGCATGCGGGTAAACAATTGGCAAAATTCTTTCCGCGTGAACACGATGACATCAATGAGCTTCCAAATGATATTGTTTTTGGAGACCGTTAATTGTTAAGTGACCAGCAAGAACCCCGAGCTGCTATCGCCTGTCTCGCAAATAGATTGATAAAAATTGTGATAAACCCGACTTCGGGATTCACGGAACGCCATTAGGAGCATCAAGATTGCTTAAGGCAAATAAAAATGAATAAAAGAGAATAATAGGATGAAATTTGTATCGAGATTATTTTCTCGGATTCGAATCCCTGCTATGGCTATGTTGCTTTGTCTGCTGTCGATAGCCACAGTATTGGGTCAAGATTTCCCAGAAACATCAAACAGACTTGTCAATGATTATACAAACACATTGACAGCAAGTCAGAAGCAATTATTGGAGCAGAAGCTATTGGCATTTGAGGATTCCGCATCTACGCAAATTGCTGTGGTTATGATGAATTCAACCGGCGGCTATGACATTTCTGATTATGCAGTCCGTTTAGCGAAAAAATGGGGTATTGGGAATAAAAAGTATAATAATGGTATTCTGTTGTTGGTAGCCCTGGGAGATCGTGCGGTAACTATTCAAACAGGTTATGGTATAGAGGGGGCTGTCCCCGATGCCATTGCATATCGTATTATTGAAAATGATATCAAACCGGCTTTTCGTCAGGGGGATTACTACAAAGGAGTCGACGATGCGACCAGTTCCTTAATTTCCTACACAAAAGGCGAATACAAAGCTGATCCAAAACAACCGAAAGGAAAGGGGTCAGGTTCGGTGATGTTTGTCATTATTATTGTGATATTCTTGATTGTTATTTTCTCCAATCGCGGCGGCCGCGGTGGCGGTGGTGGCGGTCGTGTGATGAATGGACGTGGCGCTTCTGATATCTTTTGGTGGACATTGCTGAATGGTCTTGGCGGCGGTGGCGGCCGAGGTGGTGGCGGTGGCTTCGGCGGCGGCTCAGGTGGCGGTTTTGGCGGTTTCGGTGGCGGTGATTTTGGCGGTGGCGGTGCTTCAGGACGTTGGTAACATCTTTGCTAAATAATGTTAAATAGAACGACAGTGAAACGGAAATGTTTTACATTTATGGGAAGTATATAATTATGAAAAAGGGAATATTAATGGGTTTAAGCTTTTTACCAGCCTTGTTAATGGCACAAGAAAGCTATACGGTTACAGGAAAGGTAAACACGACGTCAGACAAAGCGAAAGTGTTTATGCAATATGCTGCCAATGGAACTCGCCAGACAGATTCAGCAACGGTTGTAAAAGGTGAGTTTAAGTTCAACGGACAGGTGGCTTCGCCAACGAAGGGTATGATGATCTATTCACCGGAAGGCTTATCTTTTGCTGAACTTAGAAATAGTCAAAAGCAGCCTGAAACAGCACAGCTATATCTTTCTAAAGGAGTTATCAAAGTCGATGCAACCAAAGGGTTCAAAGATGCAACCGTCTCGGGTACAGCGCTCAATGATGATCTGACGCAGTACAAGGCTTTTGTGAAACCTCATACAGATGCGTTCGAGGCGTTGAACCAACAATATTATGCGGCTTCGGAGACTCAAAAACAGGATCCTAAATTCATCGAAGGTTTGCAAAAACAGGCTGGTGAGATTTCCGAAAAAATGGAAAAAGCAGATGCTGAATTTATTAACAAAAACCCAAAAAGCTGGTACACGTTGGATTTGTTGTCTGAGAATGTCAGCGGTGAGAACGTCAATGAATATGTGACTTCTTTTGAGAAATTGTCTCCTGAATTGAAAAATTCTGAAAAAGGTAAGGAATTGGCTGAGCGTATCCAGAAATTGAAAGCAGTTGCTGTTGGTTCGGTAGCGCCTGATTTCACATTGCCAGACACAACAGGAAAGAATATTTCCCTATCTTCTTTAAGAGGTAAATATGTTTTATTGGATTTTTGGGCAAGCTGGTGTGGTCCTTGTCGCCACGAAAATCCGAATGTCGTTGCGGCTTTCAATAAATTCAAAGACAAAGGATTTACCGTGTTTGGTGTTTCTTTAGACAATCCGGGTAAAAAAGATGCTTGGGTGAAAGCTATTCATGATGATAATTTACAACAATGGCCACACGTTTCGGACCTACAGGGTTGGAAATCGGCTCCGGTCAAGTTGTACGAAGTACGTGGTATTCCGCAAAACTTCTTAATCGATCCTTCAGGTAAAATTGTAGCATCAAATTTAAGAGGTGAGGCTTTGGAGGCTAAGTTAGCTGAATTGCTAAAATAAATCGGTATATAACTGCCATTAGGCATTTGAATAACCCCTAATTGTTATACTCAGGTGAGCTGGGTCTACAATTAGGGGTTTCTATTTAATAATAGCTGTCCTGATCAACCTGCGCTTTCATCGTTACTGCGCTAGCGGCTGTGATAACGTGGAGGGAATTCACTAACTTCGCCTGCTGCTATAGCGAATGATCACTTGGAACTACTATATCCTCGTGTACAATCCAACTAGGGAATGATGAATCCTGAGTTTTAAACAAGTTGAGCAATGGGATTTCTAAAGCAATTGTGGCAATAAAAATTATATAGATGAAGAAAACAGTAATTTTGGGCATATTCTTGGGGACGGTTCTTGCTTCCTGCAGTGGCGATCAGGGTAAGGGGATTCCCGTTGTCAACCTAGAGGCATTGCATGCCATTCCTTTGGATCATGCTATTGATCAATTGGCTAAAGACACGACTTTTATCGATGTCACGCTGCCGCCTAATGCCAGAATCGATCAGTTATCGCAACAGGAGCTGGGCCAACTAAAAGCTGCTGCATATCGTTTTTATCAGCATGTTACACTGGAAAATAATCAATACCGTGTTGATCTCAAAGATCCTAAGGTATTGCACTTATCGGAACAGGTTGTGAAGGCCTACGAACAGGCGATCAGCAACACGAATCATTTTGCTGACTCGATGGCGAAAGCAGGCCAAGCCATTCAGTTACCTCCGGTATCTGAAGAGTACCTCAATAATTTGCTTAAATAACAACTGTGCCGGATATGGTACTATTGTGGCTTTAGGTAACATGATAGTTTAGGTGTCAGGCCTTTGCCTAAAGGGTTTGGACAATCTAGCAACGAAAGGCATAAAAAAAGAGTATACATCACATGTATACTCTTTTTTTATTGTTAGTTAAGAATAACTTATATCACTTACAAAGAAAGGATTTCAATGATACGAAGTAGGTCTTCATTCATTTTTACGTTATGCTTGATGGCACTCTTAAAAGGAGTGAATCTTACTTCACTGCAAATTAGACCGGCCATTTCACCCCTGCGACCTTGTAGTAAAGCCTCTACGGATGCCACTCCAAGTCTGCTGGCTAACACGCGATCCATGCATGTTGGGCTTCCGCCGCGTTGGATATGTCCTAAAATTGATAATCTAACATCGTAATGCGGAAAATTTTCCTTGATTTTTTCCGAAACAACCATGCCGCCTTCTTTGTCACCTTCAGCAACAATAATAATGCGGGATGATTTATTTTTACGGGATTTGTCAAGTCTTTTCATGATCGCATCATAGTCTACCTCGAACTCAGGAACCAGAACTGCTTCGGCACCGGTACTGATACCAGAGCGAACGGCGATAAGTCCAGAGTCGCGGCCCATCACTTCGATCACAAAAAGTCTATCATGAGACTCGGCGGTGTCGCGAATTTTGTCTACGGCTTGGATAACTGTATTAATGGCTGTATCATAACCAATCGTAAAGTCTGTGCCGGCCAAATCGTTATCAATTGTGCCCGGAAGACCGATGATCGGAAAATCGAATTCTTCTATAAACTTGGACGCACCGGTAAATGTACCGTCGCCACCGATGACAACCATGGCATCAATACCGTGGCTGCGTAAATTTTCATAAGCCTGTTTACGTCCTTCAATAGTTTTGAAGGCCTCGCTACGGGCTGTTTTTAGGATAGTACCACCACGTTGTATGATATTGGCTACAGATTTAGCATCCATGGGGATAATCTCACCATTAACTAGACCATCATAACCTCTGCGTACGCCAAATACTTCAAGATTATTGTAGATACCCGCTCTAACAACAGCACGGATACCAGCATTCATTCCTGGAGCATCTCCTCCAGATGTCAAAACAGCAATTTTTTTAATGTTACTCATACGTACTCAAACTTAGCTATTTTTAAGCGTATATACAATTATATTTCCGTTATTAGAAGTCGCCAATATCGCTATTAAGAACAAGCAATCGCTTTATTAACTGCAATTCATCTAAGTGTGAGCTAAAGATAATGCAAATTTAATAATTGCTTGTTCTCTGCTGTTAATCTCGACGGATACCTTCTGCTGTATACAGGCTATTTTTTTGCCTTAAATGCATCAATTCCGCTCTGTAAAAACGCTTTATATTGTTCAATATTTCTATTTGCACCAGACTGAGGTACCAATACCTTTCCAGTGGCGTCTACAATAACATATAACGGTTGTGAATTGCTATTGAACGTCGATGCTTGGAAATCACTGTTTTTATTTCCTATCGTTTTAATCTTTTTGCCACTGTATTTTGATACGAATTGTTCGTTTGCAGGTAATTCTGTTTTATCATCGACAAACAATTCGGCCATAACAAATTCTTCCTTCAATAGTTTGGCAACCGCAGGATCAGTCCAGACATTTGCTTCCATCTCCCGACAGTTAACACAGTTCCAACCTGTAAAATCTATCAATACAGGTTTATTCAGTTCTTTTGCTGTTTCCAAGGCCTGATCATAATCATAATATGGATCAAATCCTTTTGGTGTACCGCGTTCGTGAAAAATCTCCGCGTATTTTTTGACTTTACCATCACTGTGTGCGGGAGCGGCTGCTATTCCTGCCGACAGGTCAAAGTCCTGTGTTGCCGAGGGTGGCAAGAAAGCTGAAATTGATTTTAGGGGAGCTCCCCATAGCCCCGGTACCATATAGATAACGAAGGAGAATACAATGATAGCGAGAATAGTTCTCGGTACGGAGAGGAATTTTAATTCACTGTCATGTGAAAATTTAATCTTTCCAATAAGATATAAGCCCATCATACTAAAGATGGCAATCCATAGCGATAAGAACACCTCCCGATCCAGCCAATTCCAATGGTAGGCCAAATCTACATTTGATAAGAATTTCAGTGCCAGTGCAAGCTCTAAGAAGCCGAGTACAACCTTCACCGAATTTAACCAGCCACCAGATTTTGGCAGGGATTTTAACATCGAAGGGAACATCGCAAATAAGCCAAAAGGAATTGCAAGTGCTATAGAAAAGCCAAGCATACCGATTGCGGGACCTAGGCGTTCTCCTTTTGAGGCCGCTTCGACCAATAAGGTGCCAATAATGGGGCCAGTACAGGAGAAGGAGACCAGTGAAAGGCTGAATGCCATAAAGAAAAGCCCTACGAGACCGCCTTTGTCGGATTTGGCATCCATTTTATTGACAAAAGAACTCGGTAACGTGATTTCAAAAGCACCAAAAAAGGATGCGGCGAAAACAACTAATAAGAGGAAGAATAGGAAGTTAAATACCCCATTTGTGGATAAAGCATTCAATGCATCCGAACCAAAGGAAATGGTAATAATCATTCCTAAAGCGACATAGATCACAATAATAAAGAGACCGTAGAGGAGTGCCTTGCTGATACCGCTTGCGCGGCTTCCAGCCTGTTTTGTAAAATAACTTACGGTAAGTGGGAGCATTGGAAATATACATGGCATGAGTAGCGCTGCGAAGCCGCCAACTAATCCTGCGATAAAGATACTCCAAAGTGATTTTTTACTTGATTCTTGCCCGGAGGGAGCGTTTGCCTTAACAGGAGCTATTTTGCTGCTGTCCTGACTAACCATTGTGTCAGGTGAAGCTGTAAAATTTAGATCCTCAGGTACCGCTTCAACAGCGGTAGCTGTATCCGGTGATGATTCAAATTGAAGTCCTTCTGTACTTGTTAAACTATCTTGTGCGGAGGCAAAAGTTGCTGTCGTTAAAGAAAGACTGAAAAAAGCAATTAAAAGTAGAATGAATGTGTTTTTTAACATGCGTATGAATTTCTGATGTTATGGTCAAAAATAAAAAAAGGCGATGAGAATCGCCTTATTAATTTATCCGTGTAGAATCATTTTTACTATTTGATTGTCACAGCAAAAGCATATTCGTCTGGAGGAAGACATTGTGATGCATCACATGCTTGCCATTCAACAGTGCCTTTAACGGTGGCAGTTCCTTTGTTTAAAGTTACTTTTTGTTGGAAAATTACCTCGTTTGTAAAATAACCAACATCCATCTTAAATACATCCTCGTGTTTTACTTTTGGTTTCGGCTCTGCAGTTTTACCTACCAATGTATAATCTGCCGCTTTAGCAAAGTTGAAAGAAGTTGGAATTGGGCCACCATCTTTCACATTTTGTGAATATATGTGCCATCCATTTTGGATTGTAGCTTTTACATAAACTACAGCTTCTTTGTTATTTAACTTTTTGCTCGCCACAGTCCATTTTACCGGTTTGTGAATCTGAGCGAATGCTCCCGTAACTGCAAAAATTACCACAGTCATTAACAGTATTAACTTTTTCATCAGAATTTAATTTGTTCTTTCCTTTTTCACTACAATGATTGCAGTGTGTTCTTGTTCTTTGATACTTCGGGTGAATAAAGGTTTAATCACGCTGTTGACAAATTTAGAACAAAGGTTTGACAATCCTAAAATGGGTTATCCTTTTTTTGTAAAGATTAAGTAATAAGATGTGTAATTTCTTTGATATCAAATTCGCGCAAGGTGTCTTCCAAAAGAACCAGTAGCTTCCCGTCATTAGACACCTGTTGAATAATGCCAGTTTTTTTGATGCCGTCGACTAGGAATGGTCTTTCTTCACCTCTCCAAAACAATAACGCGTTGTAGCGGTTTAACTGATATTGAGCCCCCTCCTTATACAGGTTCAGGTACTCCTGTTGGATCACTTGGAATAACTCCTGTGCCAGTTCCTTGATGTTGTAATCCTGTCGATCGGTCAGGCAGGCGAGCGAGGTTATTGTTGTTGCTGTGTCAAAATTAATTTGATTAATATTTACACCAATGCCAATAATTGCGTGGTCTATTTTACTGCCTTTTAATTTATTTTCTATTAAAATGCCTGTTATTTTCTTTGAATTGACGTAAATATCATTGGGCCATTTCACGGCTACAGGCTGCTCGGTTTTGCTTTTCAGCCAATTGACGGTTGCAATGGCGATTGTGGCGGAAAGCGCAAATTGTTCCGCTATGGGCAGGAAATGAGGCTTTAAGAGGATCGATGTTGTTAGATTTTTCCCTGGTTCACTGACCCAGGAGCTTCCACGCTGCCCCTTGCCCTGAAATTGTTCTTCTGCTAAAATGGCAGTCCCCTCAGCTAGTGGCTTGAAATTTGACAATAATTCCCTGAGATAATCGTTTGTAGAGGCGACTTTGTCAAGATATATTGTATTTTGACCGATGATAAGTCCCGAAATATTGTTATTTTGCAAACTGAAAGTATTAAATAAATATTAAGTCAAAACTATCACATTTTTTAATGAGTAAAAATAAAAGTTCAGAATTGTCCCAACGTCTATCAGAAATTATCGTTTATGGTATGCAAGAAAAGAAAGCAAACGAGATCGTTCGCTTGGATTTAAGAGATCTTCACAGTTCTGTTTCCGATTATTTTGTGATTTGTCATGCCGATTCTAACATTCAGGTGAATGCGATAGCAAAGAGTGTCGAAGAAGAAGTCTATAAGGCATTTGGTCAAGAACCCCAATATAAAGAAGGACAATCCAATGGTGAATGGTTGATTTTGGATTTTGTGGATGTGGTTGTACATATCTTTAAGACCGAAAAAAGAGCGCATTATGGTATCGAGGATTTATGGGGAGATGCAGAAGTACAGCATTTCCAAAGCGCTTAATTGTCCTCAACGAAAAAATTTATAAAGAAAATATAATTACGATATAATGAAAAAAATCCCGAGTAGTAAGGTAAGCCCGAAACCGCCAAAATTCAATTTTGTGTGGCTTATGATTGCCATGTTTTTAGGTTTTTTTGCCTTACAGTACGTTTTTGGAGAAAGCCCAGCTAAGGAAGTTAGCTATAGTGATTTTGAGACACGTATGTTGAATACAGGCGCTGTAGAGCGTCTCGTCGCCTATAAAAAGAATGATCTTGTCGAAGTGGAGGTCTATCTAAAAAAGGGCTGGAAAGATAACCCAAGTTTTAAAGACGCTACAAAAGCTGCTGATCCGCTTCCAAGTCTATCAGGACAGGAAGACAAGGGTCCACAATATATTTTTAAGGATGCCTCTCCCGATGTTTTAGAAAAGAAATTAGCTGCATCGCAAGCGGAATTAACGCCAGGTACACCAAAGGTCCAGTTGACTTATGATGATCGTTCCAACCCTTGGGCAAGCTGGTTTATCACGTTTATGTTGCCGTTGTTGGTATTGGCTGCAATCTGGATCTTCTTGATGCGTCGTATGGGCGGTGGTGCTGGCGGCGGTGGCGGTGCGATCTTTAATATAGGTAAATCCAAGGCGACGTTGTTTGATAAAGAATCGCAGATCAATATCACATTTAATGATGTTGCTGGTCTTGAAGAAGCGAAACAAGAAGTTATGGAGATTGTGGATTTCTTAAAAAATCCACGTAAGTATACCAATCTAGGGGGTAAAATTCCGAAAGGCGCTTTGCTTGTAGGGCCTCCAGGAACAGGTAAGACTTTATTGGCTAAAGCTGTAGCCGGAGAGGCTCAAGTGCCATTTTTCTCGCTATCCGGATCTGACTTTGTCGAAATGTTTGTGGGTGTAGGTGCATCGCGTGTTCGCGATTTGTTTAAGCAAGCGAAAGAGAAAGCGCCATGTATCATTTTTATCGATGAGATTGACGCTATAGGTCGTGCTCGTGGTAAAAACTCGATGATGGGCGGTAATGACGAGCGTGAAAATACATTGAACCAATTATTGGTGGAGATGGATGGTTTCGGTACGGATTCAGGCGTTATTATTTTAGCGGCTACTAACCGTATCGATGTACTGGATACAGCATTGTTGCGTCCAGGACGTTTTGACCGTCAAATTTCTATTGATAAACCGGATTTGATTGGCCGTGAGCAAATTTTCAAAGTGCATCTAAAGCCGTTGAAATTATCGGCTGAGGTCGATGCAAAAAAATTATCGGCGCAGACACCTGGTTTTGCGGGAGCTGAAATTGCCAACGTGTGTAACGAAGCAGCCCTTATTGCTGCCCGTAAAAATAAACCCGAGATTGATATGCAGGATTTTCAGGATGCCGTTGATCGTGTGATCGGTGGTCTTGAGAAGAAAAACAAAATCATCTCTCCGGAAGAGAAACGTATTGTTGCTTATCATGAGGCTGGGCACGCTATTGCGGGCTGGTTTTTAGAGCACGCCGATCCTTTGGTAAAAGTGTCTATTGTACCACGTGGTGTCGCTGCTTTGGGTTATGCACAGTATCTTCCCCGTGAGCAGTTCCTATATACGACAGAACAGCTTATAGACAGTTTATGTATGACTATGGGTGGTCGTGTCGCTGAAGATATTACTTTTGGAAGAATTTCAACAGGTGCTCAAAATGACTTAGAGCGTATCACGCAACTTTCTTATGCGATGATTGCAATCTACGGTATGAATGATAAAGTTGGAAATGTTTCCTTCCGAGATAGTTCTGAGGCATCTTTCCAAAAGCCGTATTCTGACAAAACGGCAGAGCTGATTGATGCAGAGGTACGTAACTTAATTAATGACGTCTATGCACGTACCAAACAGTTATTGCTGGATAAACGTGAGGGTTTGATTAAAATAGCAGAAAAGCTATTGGAAAAAGAGATTCTTTTTCAGTCGGACTTGGAAGAGATATTAGGTAAACGTCCATTTGAAACCAAGACTACTTACGAGGAGTTTGTGAATGGTGCTGATGGTGGTGGAGTTCCACAGACAGATTTACCGTTGGATGTTCATCCGGACGAAGCGCGATCTAACGAAGGGCAGAGTTCAGAAACACCCTCCAATAATTTGAATTAATTTGAATGCTGCAGCGCTAGAGTGATCTAGCGCTGCATTTATATATATTTGCGCCATGAACGTGAAGAACGCAACAGCGAAAGAGATAATGTTAAAACGGGTACGTCAGGCATTACTACAGAAAAACGATAATCCACATCCCAATTTCAAAGAAACGCCGCTTTATAAAGAAGAGGATGAGTTGGTGGATATTGTTTTTGTTCGCGAATTGACTGCTGCGGGAGGCAAGTTTCTGTATTGTGATGGCGAGATCGGTCTGATTGAAAATCTGATTTTATTGACCGAGGAGAATAATATCAAAAATATATACGCTTGGGAACAAGGTGTTCAAAATTTACTCAGTCCATATGGTTTCCCTTTTTTAAAAACAGCGGAGGATTTTGAATCAGCAAATGCGAGCATTACCTCATGTGAAGCATTGGTTGCACGTAATGGAAGTGTTATGGTGAGTAATGCAAATGCTTCAGGACGCAGGTTGAGTATATATCCTCCAATTCATATTGTCATTGCCAAAGCTTCGCAATTGGTTTGGGATCTAAAGGATGCTTTAGCCTATATGCAGAAGCGTTACGGTCAGGAAATACCGACAATGATTTCGACAATTACCGGCCCCTCCAGGACGGCTGATATTGAGAAAAGATTGGTTTTGGGTGCACACGGACCAAAAGAACTTTACGTTTTACTTTTAGAGGATCGATTCTAGGAATTACTATGCTATTATATTATCTAACAGAAATGCCTATTGCGAGTATTATTTTCTTTTTTACGCTCGCTACCAGTATCTATACGTTTTCACATGAACAACTTTACGGTAAACTGATGTTGCATCCGTATAGTATCGCACGTAATCGAAAATGGTATACCATCCTTACCAGTGGCTTTGTGCATAAAGATTGGGGGCATCTGCTGTTTAATATGCTTACCTTCTATTATTTTGCATTTGGTTTGGAGCGCATACTTGCAGAAGCAAGTCCATACGGTCATATTTTATTTGCCGTAATCTATGTCGGTAGTTTGATCTTGAGCGATATTCCAACAATCATCCAGCAAAAAAATAACCCCGGTTACTATAGTTTAGGCGCTTCAGGTGCGATTTGTGCGGTTCTGTTTAGCTACATTCTTTTCGATCCGAAAATTACCATTGGTGTGATGATGATTATACCGATGCCGGCTTATCTGTTTGCATTTTTGTTTTTAGGTTACTGTGTGTGGGCGTCAAAAAAAGCGCAAGATGGTATAAATCACGATGCTCATTTCTTTGGCGCATTGTCGGGTCTGATCTTGACGATTATCTGTTTCCCTTGGGTTATTAAGCATTGTTTGGCTCAGTTTTAAAATTTTCCACCCCAGGTTTCCCGATCTAAATTTCTATACTGGATCGCTTCGGCGAGATGATGATTTTCGATCATTTTACTTTGCTCCATATCAGCGATTGTTCGAGCAACTTTGAGTATTCTATCGTATGCTCTTGCAGATAGGCTCAGACGTTCAATAGCCGTTTTAAGTAACTTCCTTCCGGGCTCATCAATCTGACATATTTCTCGGGTCAATTGTGTACTCATCTGGGCATTACAATGGATGTCTGGGAAGGATTTAAAACGTTCTTTCTGGATTTCGCGTGTCTGAATGACCCGACGGCGTACCGTGCGGCTATCATCTATAGAACGTGTTGTATTCAATTCATCAAATAGCACGGGGGTGACTTCGATGTGGAGGTCTATACGGTCTAAAAGTGGTCCTGATATTTTGCTTAGATAACGCTGAACGGTGTTAGTGCCGCAGATGCATTCTTTCTCGGGGTGATTGAAATAACCACAGGGGCAGGGATTCATGGCAGCAATGAGCATAAAACTTGCGGGGTACTCGACGGTAAGTTTAGCTCTTGATATCGTAATTTGACGCGATTCAAGTGGCTGACGCATGACTTCGAGGACGCTCCGTTTGAATTCTGGCAATTCGTCAAGGAATAATACGCCATGGTGGGATAAAGAAATTTCACCCGGCAATGGATTTGAGCCGCCCCCTACCATGGCCACATCGGATATTGTATGATGTGGAGAACGAAAGGGCCGTGCAGTGACGAGGGAGTCTTTCGCCTTTAGATTTCCAGACACAGAGTGTATTTTGGTCGTTTCCAGCGATTCGGTCATATTGAGTGGGGGAAGGATCGTTGGTAGTCTTTTTGCCAACATGGTTTTTCCTGCTCCTGGTGGACCTATTAAAATAAGGTTATGTCCACCAGATGCTGCGATTTCCAGCGCTCGTTTGATATTCTCCTGTCCTTGTACATCAGAGAAATCGACGTCATAAATGGCCGTATCATCCTGAAAAAATGTTTGTATGTTAACTTTTGTAGGCTCGATTGTTACAGTATGATTGAGAAATTCCACTACTTGGGTCAGATTTTCTACACCAATAACATCGATTTCAGTGACGATAGCTGCCTCTTTTGCATTGGCTTTAGGTAATATTATTCCTTTAAACCCTTCTTTGCGCGCCTGTAATGCAATTGGTAGAACACCACGTATGGGCTTAATACTTCCGTCTAATGATAGCTCGCCTAAAATAAGATAGTCTTCCAGACGGATATTTGTGATTTGGCCGGAAGATGCTAATATGCCTATTGCAATTGATAGGTCGTAACTTGAACCTTCTTTACGAATATCTGCGGGTGCCAAGTTGACAACGATCTTTTGGCGTGGCATGTGAAGTTGACAGGAATTAATGGCACTTTCGATACGTCTTAAGCTTTCTTTAACGGCATTGTCAGGCAGGCCAACGATATAATAATGGAGGCCAGTAGATACGATTACCTCGACGGTAATAGTGCAGGCATTTATCCCATAGACGGCGCTGCAATAGGTTTTATTTAGCATAATTTTCATAATCGACTGATTTAAAGATACTAAAAAATTGAGTAAGTTAATAATTGTCGGGTGAAATATTGATGGAGGATCCAAGATTACCGAAAAAAATGATTATATTGTTAATATAGTTCCTTATTAATAACGGATAAAAAGCATTGTTTGGCAAACGATTTGCTTTGTTAATTGTATTATTAACGAGGACTAGATTCTTCGTAATAGATTTAGAACTTTAAAAGAAAAAGAAATGAATGACACAAGTAAAGTAGCTTTGGCGTTATTAGCCGGTCTTGCCGCGGGTGCAGCTTTGGGAGTTTTATTTGCTCCAGACAAAGGGTCGGATACAAGAGATAAAATAAATGATTCATTAAGCGATTTGAGTGATGCTATTCGGGAAAGAGCAGAGGAGCAATTTGATCAGTTGAATGATTTCAAAGAGAAGATTGTTTCTACGTTAAAAGGGAAGTTAAATCAGGCAGAAGAAGTGCTGGATGATGATATCATCGAACATGCATAGTTCGCAGATTATTCAAAAGAATAATTGGTGTAGAGTACATATTATCAGGCTATTTCGCGAGATAGCTGTTTTTACGATAGCTGCGCGCTCTTCATGGGTATAGAGTAGTGCTGTGTTGCGGTTATAAGATACAGCGTTTTCGTTTTTTTAGTTATGGGCTGAAATAGCCTGAATAAATTTTAGATGCATGGAAGAAGAAAAATTTTCACTAAGTGGTACGTTTCAAAAGACCAAGGAGTATATTGACTCCCAATTTAAACTTGTTAAATTAAAAACAATTGAACGATCATCTCGTTTAATTGCAAGCTTAGTGGTAGATGCAACTAAGCTTATTTTTACTTTATTTGTTCTGTTTTTCTTATGCTTAGCACTAGGTTTTTGGCTGGGAGAGTTATTGGGTAGTTATTCATTAGGTTTTTTGGCAACAGCAGGTATCTTCTTAGTGATCATTATCCTAATCCGCGTTTTTGAGCCTATGCTGGAATCAAAATTTATGGATCTCTCCATTCGACGTTTTTTGGCTAAATGGAACGATGAAATTGAGGAAGAAGAGGAAGAACTGCATAAAGAAAAACTTGATAGAGAAAGGGCTACAAATGAACAATAAACAGACCAAAATACGTAATTTACAGGAACTTAAAGCTGAAATATTGCGCTTAAAGACATTAAAGAATGAGCAGGAGCTATATCTAAAGGCTCAATTTACATTGCTTAACAATAAAATAGAGGCCCCCATCCGTTTTTTTAATTCCTTAAAAAATAATATCCCGGGTGCGAATATTATACAGCAGATGTTTGCCAAAAGTAATAATCCAGATTCTGATTGGTTAACGAAGATCTTACGTATTGGGGTTCCCTTTGTTATGAATAGGTTGTTCCTAAAAAATACGGGCGTTTTAAAGAAAGCGCTGATGTTGCTGTTATCAGAGCGTGCTGTCGGCCAGATCAATCAAGATAAAATCACCGGCCTCATCGGTAAATTAACGAGCTTTATTCGTCCCAAGAAAAAGAAGAAAAATAAAGCTGCGGAAGCTGAAAATGCAGTGATCAAGGATGAGGTTAACGAGTACGGAATTCCTTCCTATAGCGAGACCTACTAATGCGATCGCGTTGGATTTATTCAAAAGCATTTGCTTCTTTCTTCAAAAAATCCGCATAAGCTAGTTGAATGCCTTCCCGAAGGTTAACTCGATGTTTCCAGCCCAGCGCATGTAGTTTTGAGACATCCATGAGTTTTCGCGGTGTTCCGTCAGGTTTGGAACTGTCGAAGGAAATAGTTCCCTGGTAACCAATGACGTCTTTAATCAATTCGGCAAGTTCCTTAATGCTTAAATCTTCGCCAATGCCAATGTTGACAAATTGTTTCTCGTCGTAATTATTCATTAAGAAAACGCAGGCATCTGCCAGGTCATCGGAAAAAAGAAATTCCCGTAAGGGGGTCCCTGTTCCCCAGATCATAACTTCAGGGAGCTGATTGATTTTAGCTTCATGAAATCTTCTGATCAAGGCCGGTAAGACATGTGAATTTTGCGGATGGTAATTGTCGTTAATTCCGTAAAGATTTGTTGGCATAACGGAGATATAATTGCATCCATACTGATCCCTGAAAGCTTCCGCCATTTTTATTCCCGCGATTTTAGCAATTGCGTAAGGCTCATTTGTAGGCTCCAGAGTACCCGTGAGTAGCATGTCTTCATTCAAAGGCTGCGGAGCCATTTTTGGATAGATACAGCTTGAGCCTAAGAACATTAATTTTTTAACCTTATTATCGTAGGAAGATTTGATGACGTTATTCTGTATAGCCATATTCTCGTAGATAAAATCAGCGCGATAGGTGTTGTTCGCCATGATCCCGCCAACTTTGGCTGCGGCTAAGAAAACATAGTCCGGTTTTTCCTGATCGAAAAAATCAGCCACTGCTTGCTGATTGCGCAGATCTAATTCGGAAGATGTGCGTGTGACAATGTTGTTGTACCCAAGCTCCGATAGTTTGCGATGAATTGCCGATCCGACCATTCCACGATGGCCTGCTATATAAATTTTAGCGTCTTTCTCCACGATAAGTTATTGATTCCTGCAAACTTAGATAAATTGCTTTTTATATGCAATATAATTCGCCCGTGTGGATGCAATTTATGCATTCCTGTGTCTGCTACAGGACTTCAGATTGTTCTGTAATTACCGGTATTCGTGCTGTCTCTCAGATTTATTTTTTTTAGCGGGAATATAAGGTTATTTTTGCGGGATATTTATTAAAAAATGGGAAAGGACAAACTACGTAAATTTGCTGAAGTTGCTACTTTTGAAAATGTAATCCAACTCGACGCAGGCAAAGAATATAAAGGAAAATGGGCTGAGAAGCAATTTGGTAACAATAATCCAGTTGTTTTGGAGCTTGCTTGTGGTAAAGGTGAGTATACTGTTAATCTAGCGAGATTGTTTCCGGAGAAAAATTTCATCGGTATCGATTTTAAAGGTAATCGTATTTGGCGAGGAGCCAAAACAGCTTTGGAGGATGGAATTCGGAATGTTGCTTTTCTTCGGATACAAATTGAGACTATCCTTGAACATTTTGCTGAAAATGAAATTGATGAGATCTGGATTACCTTTCCGGATCCGCAACCGCAAGATAGCCGAGAAAAGAAACGATTGACCGGGCCAAAGTTTTTGGAACGTTATAAAATCATTATGAAGCCTGAAGGAATGATGAATCTGAAAACAGACAATGACGGTTTTTATGCTTACACACTAGAGCAGATCGATTTACAGGGTTTGAAAAAATATAAGGAAACGACAGATCTTTACCATTCAGACTTGGTTGATAACGTTTTATCCATTAAAACATATTACGAACGGAAGTATTTGGCGCATGACAAGAACATTAACTATGTGAAGTGGAGTTTCGAGAAGGCTTAAGCCTTAACGCTTCTATTGTAATAAAGAGCCCAACGAAAGTTTGGGCTCTTTTTGTTTTCTTCAGTATTGCGGATACTGAAGCTTTGATCACCCACTTTTTACCCCAGTTGGCAGCTGTGTCTACGGTTATTTACTCTTGTCGTAGTTTTACATGAAAGTTACCGTATACTTCCAGTATAGTTACGGTATTGTTTTAGCATGGATATAGTAGTTATGTAAAATACTAAATAGCTACTTAAAGGGGGGAGTAAATTTACTTAAAACATCCTAGAATCCTCCTTTCGGGCCCTTTCCGACGGTCTTATAATTCCTAAAAGACTAAGTAATTCTTGTTTTTTTTATTTTAATATGGGCTTTTAAATAATTTCGATTTATTTCGTTTTTTAAATATTATTAATTATTTTCGATTTGTAAATATAAAATAACCAAAGAAAGATCGCTTAAAAGCGTGCCTAATGCATGATAATCCCTTCAGGGTGAACTTCAAAGCATTTTATTAAAACGGTAATAGTATGATAAAAGGAAATGCTATTCGAAACAATTGTTAACAAAAAGAAAACATTAAGTTAAAACAAACTTTTTGTTAAGAATATATTTTTGTGCCAAATTGAAAATTAACAATTTACACCAATAACTATGTTTAGTATTAACCCTATCCAAATTAATCTAAGGCACTCCTCCTCGAAAGTGCTATTTGTGGCATTAGCAATTGCCTGTAATATGGATTTTACAGCAATGGCGGCTCCACTAGGATCTGATCAAGCTGTGCATGCAGTTAAGCAGACCAAGATTAGAGTAAAAGGGCAAGTTGTCGATAATCAGACGAAAGAACCTTTGGCATCCGTATCAATCCTTGCAGCGGGTGTAGTTAAAGGAGCGACGGACAGAAATGGTAATTTCGATATTGAAGTAGAATCAGGGACAGCAATCCGTTTTCAGCTAATCGGTTACGAAGCTGAAACGCAAAGTTTTTCGTCAGCCCAATTGAATGCTAAAATTTTTTTAAGTGCGAGATCGGAGGCGCTCAATGAAGTCGTTGTGACAGCACTAGGCATACAGCGAGAAGAGAAGGCATTAGGCTATTCCATAAGCACGGTCAAAGGCGAGGAATTGACGAATGCAATTTCAAACAATTGGACGGATGCTCTAACAGGAAAAGTCGCTGGTTTGAATTTGGTAAAGTCGGGTGCGGGGCCATTGGGATCCAATCAGATTATTTTAAGAGGGGAAACATCTTTTACGGGCGATAATTCCGCATTGATTGTTGTGGATGGTGTTGTCATGGGAGGAGGGACGCGGATGACCGGTAATGGTAGTTCCAATTATTTGGATAGTGATTCTCCTGTAGATTTTGGAACATCATTGGCGGATATTAATCCGGATGATATCGAGTCCGTTTCAGTATTGAAAGGACCAGGCGCTTCAGCGCTCTATGGTTCCCGTGGCGCACATGGCGCTGTGATTATTACCACAAAAAAGGGAAAAGGGGCTAAAAATAAAATTGGTGTATCCGTTAATTCGAATACGGCAATTGGGACAATTAACAGATGGCCCGATTATCAATACGAATATGGTCAAGGTGCGATTGATCAGGATCTTTATTATTCCTACGGACAGTCAGAGGATGGTGCAAGTACTTTAAGTACGTCTTCTGCTTGGGGACCCAAATTTGATGGACAGTATTTTTACCAGTACGATCCTAATTTCTATCGTTTGACACCTCCAGAGCGGACATTATGGAGACCCTATGAAAATAACCGAAAGGATCTTTTCCAAACGGAGCTCACGTCTACTAATTCGATCAGTATTTCTGGTGCTACTGAAAAGACCAGTTCACGGTTTTCATATACCAACGTAACGAACAAATGGATTATTCCCAACATGGGTTATAATCGGAATACCATCGCTATGCAGTTCAATAACAAGGTGACGGATAAACTGAGCCTCTCAACAAAAATTAATTTTAATAATAGAGGATCAGACAATTTACCAAATAGCGGTTATAACAATCAAAGTTACATGTACTTTGTACGGGGCATTGTGCCGAATGTGAATGCAGCTTGGCTAGAGCAGAATTGGATTCCAGGAAAGGAAGGAATTGAACAGATGACTCCGTTTTCAAACCTGTTGGATAATCCAAGAACCATATCTTATGATATGATCAATGCGCAGGATAAAAACAATATTATTGGAAATTTACAGGCCGATTATAAATTCAATAAGGAGTTGAATTTGATGGTGCGGACAGGAATCGATTGGAGCTATGATAAACGCAAACAATCCAGGCCATTTGATACCTATAAATATGCTTATGGCTATTACCGGGAGCAGTCCATCAATAACCAGGAAATTACTTCCGACTTTTTATTGCAATATAACAATCAACGGAACAATCTTCACAAATTTGGCGCATCGGTTGGAGGTTCATTGATGCACAATAAGTATATTAAAGATGATGCTTACGCTAATAGTCTTATTTATCCAAACCAATATAATTTTGCCAATGCGAGGGAAAAAATCGTTTATTTACCTTACCGCGAGGAATATGCAGCCAATAGCTTATATGCCTTACTAAATTATAGTTATAAGGATATGATTTTTGTCGATGCAACGAATCGTATCGACTGGGCGAGTACATTAGCATCTCCGAAACGGAATGAAGTTAAACCATTTATATACCCTTCGCTTAATACAAGTTTTGTTATTTCCCAATTGCTAAACCTGCCAAAAGCGATAAATTTTTGGAAAGTCAGAGCATCGATTGCTCAAGTCGGAGGTGGAGGAAAACGGGCTTATCTAAACTCTTATGGTTACCGTAGTGTTGAGGGGACCACTGGAGGGCTTACAAATCCAACCACCGTTCCAGATGAAAATCTGACGTTCGAAAGTACGCGTTCTTATGAAGTAGGAACAGATTTTAGAATGTTCAGAGATCGACTTAAATTAGATCTTACTCTGTATTCAAACTCGACATTTGATCAGATTATTGAGTCTCCGCTGGATCCCTCAAGCGGTTTCAGAAATCAGATTACGAATGCTGGAGAGGTACGGAATAGGGGGATAGAGATTGCGCTTTCTGGCGATATTATCAAGAAGAAAGATGGCTTAAATTGGAATATGTATGGAAATTTTACGAGCTATGATTCGAAAGTTATTTCCATACCTGCAGATCTGCAAGGAGAATTGGTGCTATCCACGTTGTTTGGAAGTAGAGGAACAATTGTGGCCATACCTGGTAAACGATTTGGT
Organism: Sphingobacterium sp. UBA7253; assembly: GCF_002472745.1. NCBI lineage: Bacteria > Pseudomonadati > Bacteroidota > Sphingobacteriia > Sphingobacteriales > Sphingobacteriaceae > Sphingobacterium > Sphingobacterium sp. UBA7253. The sequence goes on from NZ_DKSP01000120.1 coordinate 69,034, forward strand.
GATATCTATGGACTCGGATATGAGCGAAATCAGGATGGTCAAATTATTTATGAAAATGGACTTCCTGTATTGTCCCAACAGAACATGTATATCGGTAATCCAAATGCAACGACCAAATTTGGTTGGGGGAGTGAATTTAAATACAAAGGATTTAGATTTAATTTCTTATTTGATGGTCAATTCGGCGGAGTGGGATATTCGTTGACGCATGCCGTATTGATGGAAGAGGGAAAATTAAAAAAGACAATTCCGGGACGATATAATGGTATTATCGGCGATGGTGTTGTGAAGAATAGTGATGGAAGCTACAGCAAGAATACAGTTGTTGCGTCTGCTGGAGATTATTATGCTAAACATTTTAACCGGGATAATATAGAATCAAATACGTTTTCCACGGACTTTATAAAG
>NZ_DKSP01000120.1:69486-79766 GCF_002472745.1 Sphingobacterium sp. UBA7253
CGGACTTTATAAAGCTTCGTGAGGTCAGATTTGACTATACATTACCGAAGTCTTTTGTTGAACGCTTGAAAATTGAGCGCGCATCAATTGGGGTGTACGGAAGAGATCTGTTTGTCATGACCAAATGGCCTTCATTTGACCCAGAGTTTGGATCGCTAAATGCAAGCGGTATTGAGAAGGGCGCAGAGATTGCCCAGTTCCCTTCAACCCGCACAATGGGTGTCAATTTATCATTCTCATTTTAAATCCAGCGTATTATGAAAAAGAATATAAGAAAAGCTTTTATTTTGTTGGCAGCCTGTGGGATGCTACAGAGCTGTACAAAAGACTTTGTCGCAATAAATACAAATCCAAATGCAATTTCTGCGGCAGCGCCACAAAGTCTCATCGCGCCAGCTTTACTCAATGTGTTAAACACAAATTTATCACGGAATATGCGCATCAACAACGAGCTTATGCAAGTGACTGTAACGGTGAATGATGCATTGGAGATTCAACGGTATGAAATCAGACCGTCAGAAGCGGAATCTACCTGGTCCGGATGGTACGTACAGTTGACGAATATACGCGACATTTATCAGAAGGCAGGGGAAGGGCAGCAGAAGGGTTACCAGACATACCAGGGTATTTCGCTTATATTGGATGCTTGGGTGAGCTCGTTAATAACTGATATGTATGGTGATGTACCTTATACAGACAGCAATAAAGGGTATAGTGATAGTAATTTAACTCCTGTATTTGATAAACAGTCCGATATTTATGCGGATATCTTTAGAAAATTAGAAGAGGCCAATACGCTTTTGAAAGGTAAGGTTGCTGTCGAATCGACCAATTTAGCGATGGATCCCATATTTAATTCAGATCCTGCAAAATGGCAGAAATTTGGTAATTCTTTATATCTCCGATTATTGCTACGTATAGCACATAAGTCAGAAACCAATGCCGTTGCAAAGATCAAAGAAATATTAGAAACGAATGCCGCTGAATATCCGGTGATGCAAAGCAATGCAGAAACGGCTGCTTTATACTACACCAATGTACAGCCTTATATGAATCCTTATTTTAATAGCCGTGACATAGATTTTAATGGAAACAAAGGCTATTCAGAGTTTTTTATCAATAATCTGCTGGACCTTTCAGACCCACGATTAAAAATTTGGGCCACTGAAGCCACATTAGGAGTATATGGCGGTATGCAGTCCGGATACCAGAGAGGAAATGTCCCCGAGCAACAATCAACGCTTTTAACAAGTCTAAAAGCCGACTCGCATATGGGGAATATCATGAATTACGCCGAGTTGCAATTTATTATTGCTGAATGTGGTATGAGAGGGTATGCTCAGGTCGATGCGCCTGGAGCCTATTTAAAGGGGGTGAACGCGGCTATGGAATACTGGGGGCTAACAGCGCCAGCATCTTACCTAAGCAGTGCAAAGGTTCAATTGCTGCCCACAGATAGTGATCATGCGAAATTGAAAAAGGTGCATTTGCAAAAATACTATGCGATGCTATTTACGGATTTCCAACAGTGGTACGAATATCGTAGAACCCAATTATTGGATTTATACAAAGGTCCGGGCTTGTTGAATCAAGGGAAAATGCCAGTACGTTTAAATTATCCAACAATTGTACAATCTTTAAACAAAGTAAATTATCAAGATGCTGTGAGTCGTATGGGGGGAGACGGGATAAATGAAAAAATGTGGTGGCAACCTTCAATCAACTAATCAATGAAAAAGTTAAAATCAATACTATGCAGTATGTTGGCGATGTCAGCATTGCTGTCCGGCTGTATCAAAGACAACGTCAATGAATCGATAGGGACGCTAAATCCTGAAATATCGTTGTATGCGCTACGCAGTCTATATAAAAATGCCGATTTACAGCTTAATGCGTCTTCGCTACAAGGGGCAGAACATATCAAAGTAGTGGTCGTTTCGCATGCGGAAAATAAGAATTTACCAGAAAATACACTTGCTGTACAGAATATTTGGCGAAATCAACGCCGTGGAATATTAGTTCAGGTACCCAATGCGTCTGAATTTAAATTTGGAGATTCGGTTCAGATCAATATTAGCGGTTCAAAACTGATTAAAAAAGATGGCTTATTAGTTCTTTCAGTCGATAATAATCAACAGCTTAAAGTCTACTCATCTGGTAATACTATTGCCCCATTACCTGTTGCTGTTTCCAGTCTAAAGTCGAAGTTTGATGAGTTTGAATCAACCTATATCGATATTACAGCCGATGTTGAACCTGAACCCGCAGCTGGGACAGCGTTGAAAGGAGATAAAATCTTAATGGATGGTGATAAAAATGAGATTATATTGCATACACAAGATAATGCGACATTTGCTGGGGAGTCCATCGCTCCAAGTGCATCATTCAGAGGAATTGCATTCAAGGAGGGCGAAAAGCTACAAGTTAGGATGCAGAGTTATGCTGATATGGCTTATGCCAGCGGTAAGTTATATGCAGGTTGGCCTGAAACTTTTGATGCTGTAGATGCGAGTGTGAAAGGTAGCTATGATATGAAGGATAAAAACGCGGTCTCCTTTCCAACGGGGCAATGGAACCTGTATCAGGCTATTCTAGGAACAACTGCTGGTCGTGATCGTATCGTTTCTGGAAAAAATGCCATCCGTATGCAGCAGAACTTAAGTGTTGATGGTTATGTGCAAATGAATTTTGATGTGCCGAATGGGGCCTCAAAAGTAACGCTTTGGTATGGTTCGTATTACACCGATCGTTCGTGTACGTTCAAGTTGGAATACTCGACCGACGGAGGAACGACATGGAAGCAAACAGGCGAGCCTATTTCGGACGCGCATACAACGACAGAGAGCATGAATTCAAAACAGGCTGTATTCTTAATGAATATTCAGGGGCCGGTTCGTTTTAGAGTTACCAAACTTGGATTAGGGACAAGTAACAATGTGATTAATAACGGAAGGTTGGGATTGGACGATATTGCTATTTATAAAAGTTATTAATTTGAAAAATTGATTTTCAAATGGCCCCATTGGATTGTGTAATCCAATGGGGCTTTTTTATCATCAGCTATTATCTCAACTCATCAAAAAAAATCGTTATCTTCATTATATAACTATAAACGAAGACTTATGAACTTAACAGATTTAGTTACAGGTGGAGTAGGCTCTAAAGCGATAGAGACTATTTCAAAAATTACTGGTATCAGCGAATCCAAGGCAAAATGGATTGTAGCAGCGGCAGTTCCTTTGATGATTGCAGCATTGAATTACAATGCCAAAAACAAGGGGCAGGCGGAAAATATTGATAAGGCTATTGACCAGCATAGCAATAGCGGGATACTCGATAAAATTGGAGATTTCTTTGGACAGGGTGGAGCAGAACAGGGCGGTGAGCAAAATGTTTCTGAAGACGGCAATAAAATTGTCAACCATATGTTCGGCCAAAATACCGAAGTCGTGACACAGCATATAGCAGATAAAGCAGGCTTGAGTTCTTCTCAGGTCACCGGAGTATTGGCTACACTTGCTCCGATAGTAATGGGGTATCTAGGACAACAAAAGCAGGCTTCAAGCGGCGGTGGGATTGGTGATCTGATCGGCTCTGTGCTTGGTGGTGGAACACAACAAAATGCAGGTGGCGGTATGTTGGGTGGTATATTAGGCTCTTTCTTAGGCGGTAGCCAAGAAGAACAAGCGCAAGCAACTGAGCAGCCGGCATCGGGAGGTAGTGTTACCGACATGTTGGGTGGATTGGCAGGCAGTTTTTTTGATAAAAATAACGATGGGCAGGCAAAGGGCAATATTCTTGATTCAATCGCCGGTATGTTTGGCAAGTAAGCTGTGTTCGGTTATTATTTTTCTTGATAAAAAGCTAGTATGGGATGAAGCTAAGATGGTGCAGATCCTAAACAGGAAGCGGTCGGAAGTTCTACACTTCCGACCGCTTTCTGTTTGTTCAATTTGTATTAATCTTCGGCCGATACTTTCGGTGGAAAATTTTTATGTTTTCTTTTGCTGATTTTGTCAATATTGACGGGTTGAGGTACCTTGACATAATATCCTGTTCCGTCATATTCACGTTTATTGGGATTTTCCTTACATGCTGGCGAACAGCATCCATCCATCTCCCAGCCGCACTCATCACATTGTGTGAAATGTTCATTACAAGTTGGGTTGGCGCAGTTGATCATTTTAGTGGTTTGCTTGCCACAGTTAAAACAAGTTGATACCACGGATGGGTTGACAGAATTTACATCGACAGTAACACGATTGTCAAAGACGTAGCATTGACCTTCAAAATCTTCACCACCTGCTTCCTTTCCGTATTTGATAATGCCGCCATGTAATTGATAAACATCCTCGAAGCCTTCTTTTAACAAGAGAGCAGATGCCTTCTCACATTTGATACCGCCTGTGCAGTACGTTAATATTTTTTTTCCTTTATATTGTTCGAGCTCTTTGATTTTCTCCGGAAACTCGCGGAAATTGTCAATATCTAGGGTAACAGCATTTTTAAAATGACCAACATTGTGCTCGTAATTTGAGCGTACATCCAATACAACCACATCCTCTTGGTCTTTCATGGCTAAGAAATCCTTCGGTTCAAGGTGCACACCGGTTTGACGGTTGGGGTCAATTTCTTTTGGATCTCTCAAACCAGAGTGAACAATTTCGGCTTTGTAGCGGCAATGCATTTTAATGAATGATGGTTCATCTACATCGTCAATTTTGAACTCTGTTTTATTGAAACGACCATCGGCATAAATGGCATCCATATAGCTTTTACAGGATTCTACAGTACCCGAAACAGTTCCATTAAGACCTTCATCAGCTACAATGATACGGCCGACTAAGTTCAGTGATTTACAAAATTCTAAATGATCTGATGCGAATTTTTCGGCATCCTCGATAGGGCTGTAACAATAGTACAGCAAAGTTTGATATTGTGTCATGATATTCATTGATACCGCTGCAAACGGCGTTTAATGCTAAAAATAAATTTAGTGCAAAGCTACGAAAAATAATAAGTGGAATAAAATGACCCTCGTCACCTTTTCTTCAAAGGTTCGAGGAGGTATTCCAAGCCATTCAGCTTTATTTCATAGAGTGTTGCTAACTGCTGGCCTAGTTTTCCCTTTGGAAAGCCTTTTTGGTTATACCACACGAGATAGGGCTCAGGAAGATTACATAAGGTGTATCCCTGGTATTTGCCAAATGGCATCTTGACTGTAACAAGTTCGGTTAAAATTTCAGGATTCAACATTAGTCTTGAGGTTTTCCATAATTGAGACGGTACCAAACTGCTTTTAGCGCAATGATGCCATGATTGAATAAATTGGGAATGGCTCCATAGTAGCGTTTGAATATCGCAAAACGCTCTTTCAAGGATTCCTGATGTCTTTGTTTTGACATCCCGCCAACAAGATACCGGGCAACATATTGCTGTGCATTGACCGTTTTTTTTGCCTTTTTGGCACAACGGATAACCCAGTCAATATCAGCGCATAATTTATAATTGAGATCGTATGGCTCGGCGATTTCCCGCTTGATGTAGATCGCCTGATGACAGATATTCATACCGTAGCGAAAGCTTTTCCAGTCGAAATGAGCCGGAACCTTGTGCCGCCGTTCACCAATAATATTCCTGTTGTCGTCCACGAGGATTGTTTCGCCGTAAAGAATATCTGCGTTATCGCTCAGTTTGGCGAGGTTCTCAATGCTATTCAGATCATAGATCTCGTCTCCAGAATTTAAAAAAAGAACATAATCGCCTGTTGCTAAGGCTAAACCCTTATTCATGGCATCATAGATACCCTTATCCTTTTCGGAGAGGATGACGGCGATTTTATCCTTGTATTTTTGGATGATCTCTAACGTTCCGTCGGTTGATTGTCCATCAATGACAATATACTCTATATGATCATAGCTCTGATTGACAACAGATTTCAGGGTGTGTTCTATGTCACGCACATTGTTGTAAACGACAGTTATAATCGAAAATTTGGGATGAGCAGACATGTTGTTTATATATTGAATTTATTCATTTTCTTCTTCAGGAATCGGATGCCACGGTTGAATAAAGATCCTTTCCGATGTGCATAGAAATACTTGATGGCCTCATAAGCTTGCTTGTTTTCTGAAATTTCCGTCGGAAAATACCGTACAGGGCTTTCTGCTAGTGTAACCTGATAAGTTGCTTCCGCAGCTGTATGTGTACCCGAACCATCGTTGCCAATATTCTGTGTCATCGAATTCCTTGGATACAAAACTAACCCATTTTTTTTGAATACAGAAGCATACCAGCGTATCGCCCAAGAGTTGATCTTTCTGGCCTTAAATTCCTGCACTTGTTTCCAGAAGTTTTCTTTTCCCTCGATACTGAATTGATGTATCTGCTCGGCCGTAAAATCCGATACAAGTTCATCAATATTCGGATTGAAATGTTGCCAGGCGCGGTCCCAGGTTGCCCAGCCCCAACTATTGGCGACCCGAAAAAAGAAGGTCTCAGGCAGTTTATTTAAATCTTTTAGTGGATAACCATAACCGCTGATCTCCATCACCTGATCTTGATCTTTATAGCGCTCCAGTGCTTGATTGAAATAATCTAGGGCAAATACAGCAGTTTCCAGATCGTCCTCCAAAACAATAATCTTTCCATGTGCATTAACCACTTTTGTAACTCCGTCGATCACATTGGCCGCCAAACCCCAATTTTCTGCTCGTTCGACAATAATAACTTCTTTAAAGTTCCAGGACTGGTTGATAATCTTTCGGACTTCAATAACAGCTTGAACAGATTTTTCGTTTTTTGCAGCATCCGAATAAATGTAAAGCGTAGTCTGGTCTGCAAGCTTGTTCTGTTCTAAAGCTGAGAGTGTTCTTATTGTATGATCAGGACGATTGTACACAAAAAGTATGACTGGAGCAATACTGTTCATTTATCAATAGATTTTGTTGTATGCTTTTTTGTTGCTTAGACGAGTACGATAAACTGCTCCCGATTTGCCCAGCAATCTAAAAGCAATGTTTAAGTAGCTTTTTGCTTCAAAAATATGACCTTTAAAAATTGAAGCACCCATTTTCTTCAGACTCGCCAATACGGCCATCGAAAAAGATCTTACAAAGGTATAATTGATATTGCAATACTCTGTCAAATGATAGACAAATTCGCTTTTCAGAAAGGTTTTTCGGTCTGTTTTACGCTGTTGTCTATCGTGATAGGCCTTGGCCCTGTCTGCGAGAATGATATTTAACCCGTAGTACTTGATGCGATTGGCATAATCCTTATCTTCTCCATAATGGAAAAAGATCGGCGCGAAACCACCGACTTTTCTGATCACTGGGTTGGGGATAAACCAAAATGCTGCGTTGACGAAAGAGCAAATGCGATGCGAATTTTCGCTAGTAGCATTTTTTGTATATAAAGCAAAACCATGGTCCAGTGTTGTTTCGGTTCCATCGTAGTGAATAGGCGAGATAATTCCGATATTGTCTGCGTTTACTTTCACTAAGTTGGCGATGCAGTCCCGATCCAGCCAGGCATCCTGGTTGACTAAAAATGCATAATCATATTCTTCCTTCAAAACAATGTCAAGTCCGATGTTGTTGGCCTTTCCAAAACCCAGATTTTCGGAACTTTCTATTAGTCTTATTGTCGGATACGTTTCTTTTATGATCTGTGTGGTATTGTCTCCCGAATTGTTGTCGACAACTAAAATATCTGTGGGGTAGCTCGAATCCAATAGACTGGGTAAGCACTTGTGGATCCAAGGCTCAAAATTATAAGAGACGATTATGGTGAGAATCTTGGCCATCTATTTTTTTCGGATAACTGTTAGGAAATAGTGGAATAATTCCAACAAAATGCTGGGTTTAAAGATTCTATTGACAATGATATATGCACATACAGCCACTCCAATTGTACTTGCAAACCGTAGATAGAGGTTGGCGATAGCTGCGGTGGCATAGTGAGCTGCAATACAACTGGCAGCTGCCAATAATGCATAAGCAAAAATATCTGCCAGAAGATAACGAAATGAATAATTCATATAAGGTTTAGCGGAAGCATACCAAACGAATATCCAGAGGGCATTTAATGCTGAGGTTAATCCAATGAGTAGTTCAAGACCTAATGATTTGCCGAAGAATAGAATAGCGATTTGGAGCAGACCAAACACGATGATATTCCGCATATAAACTTCGGGTTTTCCCTTGCTAATGATGAGGTTGGAAAAAACATTGCTTACAGAATCAAATGCAGCGCCAATACAAAATATTTGAAGAAATATGGCACTTTGTGCCCATTTATCGGTGATCGCAATAGTAATGAAATCTTGTGCTACAGTTGTTAAACCAAATAACATCGGAAAGGCTAAAAAGGCCGTAAAGGAAATTAGTTTTCGAAAAACCCGAATTTGTCTATCCTTATCATCTTCTATTTCCTTTAAAATGGGCTGTGTCACATTATTGACCATATTGGTCAATATATTCTGTGCCATGATGCTCCAACGATTAGGATTCACGGTATATCCCAGTTCTTCAGCGGTATAATGCCGGCCTAAGATCGCTGCGTATATATTCTTGTTGATGTTGATGAAAATATTGGTGACTAGTATTTTACTGCTAAATCCTAAAATGTCGCGAATAGGTCGGAAATCGAACTGGAAAGTAGGTCTGAATTTGGAAAAATACCAGAATCCAAGCATATTGAAACCACTATAGGAGACAATTTGGATCGCGTATGCCCAATAGGCGTAGTCCTTATAGGCTAAATAAACCCCGACTATATTTGATGCAATAAGCGCAAAGGTGCCTGTGATGACTCTTTCTTTGATTTTTAAATTCCGGAAGAGGTAAGCATTGTGCGCAATACCAAAGCTACCTAGCCAAAAGGATAAAAAAGTAAATCTGCTAAGTTCTACAAGTACTGGTTGATTATAGTATAAGGCGATAAGAGGAGCCGCAAAAAATAAAACAATATAAATAAATGTTCCAATTCCTACACTTGTCCAGAATACCGCGTTATAATCTTTATGTTCAACTTCTTTTTTATTGACAATTCCATACACAAATCCACTTTCTTGAAAAGCGGAGGCGAGAACAGAAAAGATGGTGATCATAGCGACTAAACCATAGTCTTCTGCTGTTAGCTTACGGTTTAGTAAGATGCCGAAGCCGAAGCCCAAAAACTGCTGGATGATACTGGCCATACCTCCCCATAGCAGTCCTTTTGTTGTTTTTGATTTTAAAGAGTCATTTTTCGTTTGCGATGACATGCTAAATTAAATGAGCGGCAATATTAAAGTATTGCAATTGTATTCGCAAATTCTTTTAGGGAAACATCAGTTGGATTGACATCGGTAATCAAATAAGAAATATCACGTAACGGCACAACTTTCATTTTTTGAACTGAATTTAGTTTCTCAGCAATACTTAAAATAGCCACTTTTTTTGAGCATTTAATCATCGCACGTTTGATTTGTACCACCTCCCAGTCTGAATCGGTCACCCCATCTTCTACTGAAAGAGAATTTGTTCCCAACAAACAAAGATCGACCTTAAGATCTGCCAATTCATTAGCGACTTGGGCTCCGGAAACGATGTTTGTATTGCGTGAAAGTTTTCCGCCAACTAAAATGACTTCAAGGTTTGGCTTTTCGGCCAATTCTAGTGCAACTAATGGACTTATAGTAAAAAATGTACACTGAAGATGATCGGGTATTGTTCTCGCTAATTCAATTAAGGTTGTCCCGCCTCCGACTAAAACAGTCATTCCATTGGAGATTAAAGTGCTTGCTTTCTTGGCAATTTCTTTTTTTGCCTCCTTGGCATATACGTTTCCATCCTGAAATGGGAATTGAAAAGATTTTGATAATGCCCCACCATAGACTTTTAGAACTTTTCCATTCTCCGCGAGTTCGTTTAAGTCACGTCTAATTGTATCTTCAGACACATTCAGTTGAACACTTAGATCTGACGATAAAACTTTGTTATGTAGGTTAATCTGATGTATAATGAATGCTTGTCTTTCTTCCTTTAACATTGGTCTTTGGTTTTTAATCGGAATTTAAAAATAATTAAAAAAATCAGTCTAAATGTAGTGAAAATTATTCTTCCTTTTTGTCAATTTTTGTTATGCCAGCTTTGAATCTCGGTTTGAAGCCCGTGGGTTTACTGGCAGCGGGTTCCTGTGTTTCTGTGCTGTTGTTTTCAGGTTCAGCCTTTACGCTGTTATCTAGCTTAATTTCGTCTTTCGTATCGGGCAGCTGTACCTGTTCAGAAGTTTCC
>NZ_DKSP01000119.1:0-65933 GCF_002472745.1 Sphingobacterium sp. UBA7253
TGGTTATCGCAGCACAGGACCGTCGGTGAGCCTGCTCCATCGGAAGCTGTTCCGCAACCGCCGCTAGCCTGCAACATTATTATTGGACAATCGTTTGCATTCCATAATCTCTTTTTTACTTCGATTTACTATTGTATTATTGTTAAGTTAATTTAATGCATTATAAATCATACGCATGAAGATATCTTTTTGGAGCACAAAAGCACAAGTCAGTTTACTGATGGGATTGGCTTCTCCTTTTATTTTTCAACCCACTCGAGTTGACGCTAAAGTAAGTACGATCAAATATTATAGTACAATAGGTCGCGATCAAGGCAACCGTATTATCACGATTCAGAAAATTAATCCGACAACAGTCGAGATAGTATACGATAATGGTCAACGTCTGACTTTAGATTTCTACGGTAATCATATTTTTAGGATGTTCCAGGATGTTCATGGCGGTATTATCCGTGATCCCGAAGCAAAACCCGAAGCAAAAATATTGGTAGAGCAACCTCGGAAAACGGTCACTGGGCTTGAGGTAAAGGATGAAGGTAATAAGGTCAGCATCTCCACTAACGATATTCTTTTTTCAATGGATAAACAGACTTCTCAGTTTAGTATCCTCAATCGGAAAAGCAATAAAATTGTCGTTGAAAGCTTAAAGCCAATTGTTTTCGAAGAGAAACAAGTAAGCGTTGAATTGAAGGAAAATGCGGATGAATACTTTTTTGGTGGCGGCGTTCAAAACGGGCGTTTTTCACATAAGGGAAAAGTGATTGCAATCGAAAATCAGAACAGCTGGACCGATGGTGGTGTTGCCTCTCCAAGCCCTTATTACTGGTCAACCAAAGGGTATGGTTTTATGTGGCATACCTTTAAGAAGGGAAGTTATACCTTTGGAGCCAAAACCCCTGGGACAGTAAAATTGGCGCATGATACAGATTATCTAGATGTCTTTTTTATGATTAATGACGGGATAGTACCTTTGCTCAACGATTTCTATCAATTGACGGGCAACCCAATTCTTCTACCGAAATTTGGTTTGTATGAGGGGCATCTTAATGCCTATAACCGCGATTTTTGGAAAGAAGATGAAAAGGGAATTCTATTTGAAGACGGCAAACGCTATAAAGAAAGTCAAAAGGACAATGGCGGAATCAAAGAATCGCTGAACGGTGAGAAAAACAATTATCAGTTTTCGGCCCGCGCTGTAATAGACCGGTATAAAGCACATGATATGCCTTTGGGCTGGATTCTTCCAAATGATGGCTATGGTGCTGGCTATGGCCAAACGGAATCTTTAGATGGAAATATCCAAAATTTGAAAGAGTTTGGTGATTATGCACGTAAGAATGGAGTAGAAATCGGTTTATGGACACAGTCTGATCTCCATCCGAAAGATAGTATAAGTGCATTACTGCAACGTGATATTGTAAAAGAGGTTCGGGATGCGGGTGTACGAGTCCTAAAAACGGATGTGGCCTGGGTTGGTCCAGGATACTCCTTTGGTCTCAATGGGGTCGCCGATGTGGGACATACTATACCTTACTATGGTAACAACGCTCGTCCATTTATTATTTCATTGGATGGTTGGGCAGGCACACAGCGCTATGCCGGTATCTGGTCGGGCGACCAGACTGGAGGCGTATGGGAGTATATTCGATTCCATATACCAACATATATTGGCTCGGGACTTTCAGGTCAGCCCAATATTACCTCCGATATGGACGGGATCTTTGGTGGTAAAAATTTTAAGGTCAATATTCGTGATTTTCAATGGAAGACCTGGACACCAATGGAACTCAATATGGATGGCTGGGGATCGAACGAGAAATACCCACATGCTTTGGGGGAGCCAGCTACTTCTATCAATCGTCTGTATCTGAAATTGAAATCTCAGTTGGTTCCCTATAGCTATAGTGTTGCGAAACAAGCAGTAGATGGACTGCCCATCATTCGTGCTATGTTTTTAGAGCAAGCAAATAGTTATACGCTTGGAAAAGCAACGCAATACCAGTACCTCTATGGTCCAAATTTCCTTGTAGCACCGATTTACCAAGAAACACATGTGGATGAGAAGGGAAATGATATGCGCAATGGTATCTACCTGCCGGATGGTGAATGGATTGATTATTTTACGGGTGAAAAATACAAGGGAGGGCGTATTATCAATAACTTTAATGTGCCTATTTGGAAGCTGCCCGTTTTCGTGAAAAATGGAGCCATTATTCCGGTGACCAATCCAAATAATAATGTGCTGGAAATCAAAAAAGATCAACGTATTTATGAAGTATATCCTTATGGGAACTCCAGTTTCCTGGAATATGATGATGATGGAGAGACAGAGGCTTATCGTTATGGTAAGGGCGCAAATACATCCATAACTTCACAGTTAAACAACAATAAAGTTGTTTTTGCGATTGCTCCAACGCAAGGCGAATTTGACGGCTTTGAGAAAATGAAGTCTACGGAAATTCGTTTCAACGTTAGCAAAGCACCGAAGAAATTGACGGTAAAGGTCAATGGGAAAAATAGCAAACTTAAAGAAGTGAATAGCATAGATGCGTTTAATACTTCTGAAAATGTATATTTCTACGACGCACAACCAAACCTGAATCAGTTTGCAACCAAGGGATCTGAATTTGAAAAAGTACCTTTGGTGAAAAATCCGATGTTGCTGGTACGACTAGCCAAACAGGATGTCTCATCGACCGCAATAGAAGTACAATTGGAGGGTTTCGAATTTGCTCCTGTTGACAACTATCTGGCTCAGACTGGTGCTTTGACTTCGCCCAAAGCTATTATCACAGATCAACATACACAAGCATATACCTTAACGCCAACCTGGGAAAAGGTTGCAAATGCTGATTATTATGAAATTGAATTCAATAATCTGATCTATTCGACCATCAAAGACAGTCAATTGCTATTCGAAGGATTGGCCGCGGAAACGGATTACCAGTTTAAAATTAGAGCTGTCAATAAATCTGGTGTTTCAGATTGGAGTACATTTGCCGCAAAGACAAAGGCAAACCCGTTGGAATTTGCCATTGAAGGAATCAAAGCAGAGACTTCTGTGGATAACCAAGGCGGAAATGGTATCAATAAATTGTTCAATTATGATGAGGGGGATATGTGGCATACAAAATGGGGACAGACTGCGGTTCCGTTTGATATGACCTTAGATCTAAAATCCTTTAATCAATTGGATAAGTTTGAGTATCTTCCAAGAACCGATGGCGGAAATGGCATCATTTTAAAAGGAAAAGTATTCTATAGCAACGATAAGGACACCTGGACGGAAGCTGGTAGTTTTGACTGGAAACGTGATGGCGAAATGAAACGTTTTGATTTTGGAACCCATCCGGTGGCTCGATTTATCAAAATTTCAGTTTCTGAAGCTGTTGGAGGTTTCGGTTCAGGAAGAGAATTATATGTGTTTAAAGTACCAGGATCGTCAAGCTACTTACCGGGCGATATTAATAATGACCGATTGATCGATCATAATGACTTGACTTCCTATATTAACTACACGGGATTGCGACTGGGAGATGGAGATTTTGAAGGTTATGTCAGCAATGGCGATGTCAATAAAAATAATCTGATTGACGCTTATGATATTTCCAATGTCGCTGTTGTCATAGAAGGTGGTGCAAAACCAAATAAAGAAGAAAAGGTCAGTGGTAAATTAAAATTGATTCCCTCAAAAACGACCTTAAAATCGGGAGATATTGTGGAGATCAGTGTTAGTGGAGAGAATCTTAAAGCTGTCAATGCACTTAGTTTTGCTCTTCCTTACAATCAGGGTGATTTTGAATATGTCGGTATTGAGTCCGTACATTTAAAAGAGATGAACAATTATAGCAACGATCGTCTTCACACCAATGGAAGTAAGGCTCTGTATGCTACTTTTGTTAATCTGGGCAACAAGGAGACTTTGAATGGATCTGAAGTTTTATTTAAGATCAAATTGAAAGCAAAACGTAATGTCAACTTCAATCTGAAAGCAATAGATGGTATTTTGGTTGATAAAAAGCTGAATTCCGTTACTTTCTAAAATATAAATAGCCTTAACAAAAAAAGGGAGCCTCATAGGCTCCCTTTTTTTGTTAATTGATGTCTAAATAGTGCATCTAATTAGTCCAATATCATACTGAGATCCATCAGCAGGATTTCAGTATCTGCTGAGGTCACTTTCAGGTTAATTTCAGCGACATCCCATATTCCAAAGCCATCTCTGCTTTCTAATTCTTGTCCTTCGACAGTAACACTACCTTTTATTACAAAAACATATACACCATTTCCTGCCTTTTTGATTTGGTATTTTGTTTGGACATCCTTGTCAAAGTGCCCCATGGAAAACCAGGCATCCTGATGGATCCATACACCCTCGTCTTCTGGATTTGGAGAAAGAATTTGCTGGAATTTATTCTGTCTTTGTGTTATATCCAATGTAATTTGATCGTATCGGGGGCTCACATTCCGTTGATTAGGATACACCCAAATTTGAAGAAACTTGACCGCCTGATCGGTATTTTTATTATATTCACTGTGTATGATGCCCGTTCCAGCGCTCATGACCTGAATATCTCCCTTCCGGATAATAGCTTTGTTACCCATGCTGTCTTCATGTTGCAAATCACCTTCCAAAGGGATACTGATGATTTCCATATTGTCGTGAGGGTGTTTGCCAAAACCTCTTCCTTCAGCCACCAAATCATCATTTAGTACACGTAACACACCAAAGTGCATACGTTCGGGGTTGTGATAATTGGCGAAGCTAAACGTATGATTGCTATCTAACCAGCCATGATTTGCATGACCGCGTGTAGCCGCCTTGTGGAGGACACTATGGTTTTCCAATTTGTCTGAATTATAGTTTACAGCTTCGGCATCCAGCGTTTCAAGCGGTTCTATCTCGTCAATATCATTCTTCAAGATATCAGCTGAAGACACTGTTGATGCAAATATCCCGGAACCTAAAAGTCCCTTTTTTATAAAGTTCTGTCTGTTCATGATCTTATTATTTAGTATCCAAAATTAGCCTATTAGCCGCCGATTTCTATTGATCTAGTTCAATAAAGAAAGAGTTTTAACGGTTTTCGGTTGTTTTTCTAGGACGCTATTGCCCGTGCTTTATTAAACGGAGAGTAAGTCTGGAAAAAGACTATAGACTTCATTTTTTAGAAGTCCACTTCCACCGCCATAATGTTTGATCAGACCAATCGGATAAGTGAGCCGCGTAAGGTGATCTGTTATTATACGCTCTTCCTGAGGAGAGAGTCCTGAACTCAATAACAAAACATCTACAGGGACGTCAATAAGCTGTTTTTTACAGGCATCCAAATCGTATTGTATCGTTGCATTCCAGTTGGGCGTGTTTTCAATGATTCTCTTGAGCGTGAGGAGAATTTCTTCATTTTTACCAAATATGAGAAAGGTTAATATTTTCATGATGTTCTTGTTTAAGGATTTGTCCTGATGAGCGTATTGACAATGGCATTACCCTTTAAAATTTTTGAAATGGGACATTCTTCGGCAATTTGTTGCAGGCGTTCTCGGGTATCCTCTGCTAAGATTTGTCCAAAAGCTATCTCGCGATCAAAATATGTAACCACCTGTCCTTTTTCAATTTTGAGGTACATATTTGAACTGACTGAAATTTCTGGAATATCAAGCCCTTTTTTATCGATGTACATGCGTAAAGTAGCTAAGGTACAAGATACAAGCGATGAGATGAGAAGGGTGTAGGGGTCAGGACCAAGATCTTTGCCACCAAGTTTTTCAGGTTCATCCGTAATAAATTCTCCATTTCTCCATTGTATTGTGGTCTTATATTTCTGCTCAGTAATATGGCCAAGGATAGGGTTTTCCAATATATATTTCATACGGATTATTCTTTTGTTTGTAATACAACAAAAATAAGCCTGAATTGATTCATTTCCATTGATGTAGTTCAATAAATATAGTCATATTGTCTCCTGATATTTTTTTATTGGCTGATAAGATTGATGGATTTCCGCTGATGAATACAGCTTATCGTTACAGAAAAAATAAAGATTGGAGTAAGTTGAATCACATAAATTTTCTTACTTTTAACAATCAAATTCGCTCAATTTTTTAAAGGATTTTAATTTAATATTTCGGTTATGATGAAGAGATTTTTACTTGTCGGACTTTTTGCTGGTATAACCCATTTTATGGCTTTCTCGCAATCTCATGAACTACGTGTGGGTGTCACCTCCGGTGTGTCCAATTTTACGGGATCGGGAACGGAAGCAAAGAGTACGTTGAATGGATCTACACAACAGGACTATTATACCAATAATCCTTATGGAAAAAAATATGGAATCAATATTGGAGGCGCTTTAAACTACCGTTATGTTTTTGCCAACAACCTAATATTAGGTTTAGAGGGTGCATATGAACGATTGCAGACAAAGATTGATTTGGAAGGCAATGAGTTTATGAATGGAAGCCGTGGTCAGACCCGTCTAAATCAACAATTTATCAATTTTAATCCTTTTGTTGGCTATCGTGTCTTTTTTGAACCGATGACAATGGATATTCAGTTGGGTATGGATATTGCCAAAACGCTGAGTATCAAAGAAAATGGTAGCATTGAAGATAAACAGGGGAATAAAACAAGTTTTGATCGTGATAGAGGCAAGGTTATCGATTTGGATCTACGCCCTCGTTTACAGTTTAATGTAAATTATGACCGTTATACCGTGTTTGCCGGTTATTCATGGGGATTGAAGGATTATAACAACGGGATGCTTGGTGCTGATCCCGGTGTGGCACGATTAAATGTATTCCGCTTAGGCCTGCAGTATCAGCTATTAACTCCGATCTTCAAAAATGACTAAAGGCAGGTTAGAAGCATTCAGTGATGGCGTTTTGGCCATCATTATAACGATTATGGTACTTGAATTAAAAGTACCTGAAGGATTTACTTTTGCGAGCCTTAAACCATTATATCCTAAAATTATCTCCTATATCGTTAGTTTTGTTTACGTTGGACTGTACTGGAATAATCACCATCATCTCTTTCAAATTGTTCGAAAAGTAAATGGAAAAGTTCTTTGGAGCAATTTGAATTTATTGTTTTGGCTATCATTAATGCCGGTTACAACAAATTGGATTGGTGAGTCACATTTTGAAAGGGATCCTATTATCGCTTATGGCTTTGTCCTGATCATGTGTTCCATATCATATAATATCGTTGAATATTTTGTGATTCAAATCGAAGGGGAAGAATCTGCACTGAAAAAAGCGGTTAAATCGAAGGTTAAGGAAAATATTTCTACAGCGCTGTATTTTTTGGGGATAGGACTGTCTTTTATTAATCCCTATATCAGTTTGCTCATGTATGGAACAGTCGCTATTATGTGGCTTATACCTGACCGCCGTATTGAGGAAGAAATGCGGAATCAATAGTTTTGCTGTTCCAGGGCTTTCAGGATGAACTGAACGCGATCGTTTACCGTTGTTTTTGGAACCTCAATGGTTTCATAACCGAGTTGTGTATAGGTCTCTTTCATTATCTTGAAAGTGTTTTCGGCCTCCCGCCAAGTTTGTTTCCGCTCGTTGTCATTCGCATAGATCTCTGCCCAAGGCGGTAAGATAAATACTTTTTTATGATAACGTCGACCTTTTGCTTCGTGAAGCAGTTCTTCTTCGATTGAAAGACCTTCCATCGCAATATATGCCAATGTATCTGGAATTCCGCGGTCAAAAAAAATGTAGTTTTGGTGATCTTGCCTCACCTGCATCAAATAGCTGGCTGACGAAGCGGCCAACATGAGTTTGGCATAGCGAGTTTTATTTTTCCAGGGTAGACCATCAGCATCGGCTTCCAATTGTTCTCGGATGATGCGCCGTGCATCCTCTTCCACAATGCTGAATCCCTGCTTATGTAATTCATTTAATAAGGTTGTTTTACCGACTCCAGGTCCTCCCGTCAGAACGATAAAATAATGTGTTTGATCCATAATGATTAAAATGAAATGTTTCCCGAAATGGAGAAAATTGGGGTAATGGCTGATTGTTGGCTACGATTTTAAAAATTAGCTGTATTGTTTTGCGATTTTCTTTTCGGGTTCGACGTAGAATGTATATAAGAAAAATAAAAATATATATTCTAGTGGTTTCATCAAAATATAAGTCACATTTGATGCGCTGCTGGAATTAATTTTGACGGAGATATTAAAACCATATTTATCGTAGCAATATCTGACATAGCGATGTAATGCTGGTGATAAATCGCTTAATATTTCTTCGAATGCGTTGGCCACCTGAAGCTGTCTATTGACAATGATCGTGTTGCCATGTCTTGTACCTAGCCGTAGGGGTTTAACAAGAGCGGGATCTCCTTTTGCCGCAACTGTACAGAGGTAATGGCCCTGATGATCGAGGATAGGAGGGTGCATTTTTTGTGAAAAAGCCCAAGTAGTTGTTTCTGTGAAAACTTTCACCATTGAATCCCGATCCTGCCCCAATAGGACAAGGATGATAGTTAGTAGGAGAAAGACTGGAACAAGTAAAATAAGAGCCCATGTCGGATAATTCAGCTTTGAGGAAAGCAGGTTATTGATTTTATTGAGCGTGCTGTTGGCATAGCTTCTGTTCATAGCGTAACCCCGCTCTTCAACGATGATTTTACGGATTAGCCCAATGCCCATAATCAAGCAGCATATTGGCGTGAAAATAAAGAATAAAGTTCCTTCGTTGCCAACATACATATCCAATGTGGACGTATCGTGGTGACTGACCTGAACGAGCACAAACAGACTGATAATACTACCTATCATTAACATAATCAGCATCAGAACAAGAGGAATAGGGGGGATTTTTCGTCCCTTGAGCCAAATCGCTATTGCTGAAATATTAAATGCAATAAAATAAAATGATAGCGATACAAGGTGTTTTCCGCCGAAGGGAATATAACAATCACCATCTACGGGATCTACGGCTTGATTATATTGACTCGAGTGGAATAATAGCCCTACCCCGCTTATCATTAATGAAATCAGGTAGCCGATGATAATGGCATACTCAGCAATTGTTATTTTCCGTTGTTGTTTTTTGACAGCCGAACGAAGCAGATATACAATCCCGAACAGCGTAAGAATAATAAGGAGAAAAATGAAGATCATAATGGGGTGAGCAGTTATAATTCTAAGATGAATATCGTCAAATCATTTGTTTAATTCAGACGCAAGGCGATCAATTGTTTTTGAAATATATCCGTATAACAGATTGAAATCAATATTATTGACGTGTTTAATGGGTCGGAATTCAAGATTTCTTCAACAGTGTAGATGCTATGAAAGGTAGCTATAGTGCCAATGTCCAGCAGAGACCAGCGCCTAATTTTTACCGAATAATCTCTTCCAAAAATTCTTTTTTTTGCTGCTTTGAGAGCTGTCTGTGGTTTCAAAATGTTTTGGGTCTGCATGGATTGTCTCTGTTTTGACATTTGGTAAAATCTCATTTTCTGGAAGTCCATTGCGTTGTTCTATTTCCTGGATCTGTTTTAATGCTGTTGTCTGATATAAAAGCGGTCCTTCTTTGTCGCAGTTAAAAAGGTTGGAGTAACTTTTTGATTCATTCAGATCAAAAGGTTGTGGTTCGACAACTTCTGTTGCTTCCAAGAGACCAAGGTTACGATCTTTGGCATATTGCAGTGCATTGAGGAAAATAGAAATACGGTTATCAGAAAATAGCGTATCTAATTCATCCTTGATCGTCGGGTCACTTTGGTAATCTATCAACAATTGCGCGACTTTTTCTGCGGGGATAAAGACACCGGAACAATAATTTTCTACAAGCCTATTTTCGATATTATTGGTTAGAAATTCTTGTTGAACAAATTGTTCCCACTGTTTGTAATAGCTGGATAAATGGTCATTTTTGGAGAAGGACAGGGCTCCACCTCGAACATAGAAGTATTTTTCGAAAAAACCTTGTACAACAGCAATGAAAAAACCGTGGGTTTTGTCAAAATAATCATTTTTGTCGGTTTCCCGACCCGCATTTAAGGTGTCTTGGTATTTGGTTTTATAGAAGTCTTCTAGTTGGTGAGTTGCAGAAACTTCCTCAATCTT
The DNA here is from genome assembly GCF_002472745.1 of Sphingobacterium sp. UBA7253. Lineage (NCBI taxonomy): Bacteria > Pseudomonadati > Bacteroidota > Sphingobacteriia > Sphingobacteriales > Sphingobacteriaceae > Sphingobacterium > Sphingobacterium sp. UBA7253. The sequence continues at coordinate 10,095 of NZ_DKSP01000119.1, forward strand.
TTCAGGATTTTTGAGCAAGTCAAAATACCAAGTTTCTATCTGCTGTTCTGAGATGGGGTGGTAACTAATATCATAGCCCATAATGACTGTTTTTAATCTCTTATGTTGTAATTGCTAATATATTAAAAATTAACATTTTGTGCAATATAAATCGCTCCGATATCGTGCTTTTTTGCCTAAAAGGAAGGGTTGATGACAATTTTATAAAGCAGGAGGGCGGGGGCAACATGTTTGCCTATTTCATGATAATTAATTACTTTGGTCACAAACAGAATTTATATATGAAGCACTCACTATTTATTATTTTTATGTCGATGAGCTTATTTTTTACAGCTTGTCAATCCCCAAGTCCAGAGACTTTTTTCGGAAAAGTTGTTTTAAACACAAATCTTGTAGCAGATTTTGCCCCTGAACGCTATGGCAAACAGCTCAAGCAGGAGACCGTAGAATTTGCGGATATGCCCTCCAGTAAGAAAGTAGGCGATGAAGCTCAAAAATCTGTCGGGATCAAAATTCAGGTTGTTGAAAAGGCCTTAATGGATATTAAGGAACTGAATGTTTCCGATGCCGATGCAAAAGCACTGAAAGAGCAGTCTATTGCATTATTTGAAAAAGTTTTGCCTGTCTATAAAAATGAATATACCGCCTATGCAAAGTTATGTGATGGCAAAGGTTCGGCTGAAGAAAAGCAGGCATTACTCCAAAAGATCGAAAAAAACGATATGCCTTCCATTAACGAGGTGTTTGACAACGTATATGCTTTAGGAAAAGCTTATGCTGAAAAACATAACCTGAATGTTAACTGGGGAAATTAAGCAGATGAAGGAAACAAGCTTATACAGAAATAAAAAGAAAACAAGTCAGCTACTGTCAATTTCGGGAGGCCTATGTTTGTTGCTTCTGATCGTTTTATTGTACAGTATCGGTTTATTTGATGGTGTATTTAAAGCCAAACCGACAGTTTTCTCTGCAGGAGCATTGCTAGTACTCTTAATTTTATTGTTTTCCAGCCTACTGAGCCTTCGGGATAAAACAGCGCAAATTGTTTTTAACGACCGCTATTTTCTTGGAAAGACAACACCAGTATCGAAAGCTTTTGGCCAAGGCGACTGGCAGGATGTCAAAAGCATCGACTTACAAAAAGTCGGTGGTGATACGATGGTCATTGTTACATTGGGTAATCCCCCTAAATATAAAGAGCAGCTTTCGTCGCTGTTATGGAAAATGGCTTATCAAGAATCCACTCAAGAACTGTGTATCATGTATTCGTCCTCAACTATTGATTTGGAGCCCTCGGAGCTATACCAACTTTTTGTATCCTATTGGAAAGGAGCAAAAGTAATCGATCAATAGCAAACAATTAGGCCATTGCAGACTTTATAGCATCGATCTTCTGTTGGATGATCTCTTTTTCCAATGTTGTTTTAGCCAGGATTTTTGCTTTGTTAAAGTTTGCGATGGCTTTGTTTTTGTCCAGTTCCTTATAGAGTTCTCCCAGCAGCACAAAATGCAGCTGCCGGGGAATAATTGACAACTAATAAACGGTCATACCATTGCAGTATTTCGGCCCATTTTTCTGGACTGTCTTCCTTTATACAATGGCATTGCGCAATCTTAGCCTCCAGATGGTAGGATGTGAGTTCGCCGCCCGATGCAGCGTTCTTGAGAAAATGAAGCCCTTGATGTATGAGTTCTTGATTCCAGCGTTCCTCATCCTGTTGCTCATACAAAATGAAATCACCTTCATTGGTCAGCCTTGCCTCGAAACGGGAGGAATGAAAACAAATCAGCGCAATAAGCGCATTGGTCTTAGGTGTATTTGTTTTCTCATAAGTCGAAAGCATTAGCGCAAGGCGTAAAGCTTCAATACAGAGCTCCTTTCTTAAAATTTGATTTTGGGTTTTAGAATAATACCCTTCATTAAATAAGAGGTAAATAATATGGAGTACGTTATCGAGGCGTTTAATAATTTCTGCTTCGGAGGGCAGTTCGAGTTCGATTTTTTCTGAACGTAGTTTTTCCTTTGCTCTGAATAGGCGCTTATTGATGGTTTCTTTGTTGGAAAGAAATGCTTCGGCAATTTCGTCTATACCAAAACCACAGAGGATTCTAAGGGCAAGACCTATTTGAGCCTCACTTGCAATTGCTGGCGTGCAGATTGCAAACAGCATTTTTAATTGGCTGTCTTTGATATTTTCCTGTGAGAAATTAAAGTCGTCGAAGGTTTCCGCTTCCAGCTCGCTCTGTCGCACTGCAGGGATGATTTTATCTTTAAATATTTTATTTCTTCGAAACTGGGCCAATGTCTTTTGTTTTGCAACCGTGTACAGCCAAGCCTTAGGATTTGCAGGAACGCCTTTGGTCTGCCAAGATTCTGTGGCCAATAAGAAAGTTTCGCTGACGATATCTTCGGCGATTTCGATGTATTGAAGACCAAAACTTTTACTGATGACAGCGACTATTTTGGTAAATTCTTGCTGGAAAAGCTCTTTTAGAAAATCCGGATCCATAAGTCTAAAACAGGGGCGGCTGTGCGCGTGTACAGCTGCCCCGTATATGATTAGTTGAGCAGTGCACGTATCTCTACACTACCATTAAATTCGAGTATAGGACAGCCATGGGCCAAGGTTGTGGCTTCGTCAAGATCGTCTGCTGCGACGACAATAAAACCGCCGAGTCTTTCCCTAATCTCCACAAAAGGTCCATCCGTAACGATACCGCCTGGCTTTAATACCTTTCCGGCTGGCTCAAGACGGGAGCCATGATCCTTCAGTTTACCTTGCGCATCGATGTCACTAATCCAGTCGTACCATCTTTTGTTTACAGCTTTTGCTTCTTCTTCTGTCAGTTGACTTGGTTCATTGGCCCCCTGACGAAATAATAAGATGAAATCTTTCATTTTTATGGTTTAATTTATCGTATAAATATCGACCTCCTGTTTATGAGGTTGGCTGTACTTTGTGCTGCCCAACTTTGTAGCTTCCTGCTTGTGTGCGGAAGGAAATATTGATCCTGTTATAGGAATTGATTGCTGTAATGGCCAAGGTCAGGTCGATAAGTTCTTCTTCCGAAAATACAGTAGTTGCTTTCGTATAAACCTCGTCCGACACATCACCATGCGTAATTTTGGTCACGGCTTCGGCCCATTCCAGCCCAGCACGTTCACGTTCGCTATACAGAGGTGCCTCCCGCCAGGCATCCAATAAGAACAATCGTTGTGGTTGATCTCCGGTCGCCAGTAGATCTTTTGAATGCATGTCAAGACAATACGCACAGCCATTGATTTGTGATACACGGAAATAAATAAGATGCAAAAGCTCTTGTTCTATCGAACACTTGCTCAGATATGTACCTATTCCATACATTGATTTCATGGCGTTTTGCCCTTTTGCGAAAAAATTGATGCGTTGTTTCATTTTTTATTGTTTTTAGTGTAACTGATTTACACCACAACAATGCTTGAAGTTAAAGAAATTGGACAGCTTGATCTGTAAATTTTATATTTAAATTATAAGTAGCTGTATTACAGTTTTTTAATTTGATTATTTCTCTAATAAAATTCTAATAATTTTCTAAAAGATCTCTAACGGATCATGGAGGTAGGAATGCGCACCTTTGCAGGCAAAGGAAGACAAAGAGATGAGTGTTTTTGAATTTGCCATACGATTATTTGTAGCATTGCTTTTGGGGGCTGCCGTGGGAGTAGAGCGCCAATGGCGCCAGAAAAATGCGGGGCTTCGGACAAATACTTTAGTTTCGTTGGGAGCAGCAGCTTTTGTGCTGCTTTCCATAGAAATTGGCGGTGATGCTACCGGACGGATTGCTTCTTATGTGGTCAGCGGAATTGGTTTTCTTGGCGCTGGTGTGATTATGAAGGACGGTTTGAATGTGCATGGTCTAAACACGGCGGCGACGATTTGGTGTTCGGCTGCAGTAGGGGCGCTCTGTGGTCTAGGTTTGCATGCCCAAGCATTTGTGGTTGCGTTGGCTATTATTCTTACACACCTGATCTTTCGCCCAATCGGGCAAAAAATGGCCTTCTTGACTTTTAATAAATCTGCAGCATCACAAACCGAATATCTACTGACCATAGGCTGTGGGATAGACATCGAAAATCATATTCGTGTTTTACTGATGCAGATGCTGAGCAGTAACGAAAAACTGTTGTTGTCTTCGCTTTCGAGTGACGATACCCTCGCTACAAACGGCGTTGTCATTAGGGCCATCGTTAGAGCCATCGGTCAGCAAGATAGTCTTATCGAACGGATGGCTAGTCGATTGACCATCGAGGAAAGAGTAACAAAAATAAGCTGGGAAATTATAGGTACAGAGTCGGACCTGTAATAAGAATCGGATCTATAATAAGAACGGGATTTACGGAAATTAACATGAAAGGGGCTATAGGGTTATGATTAAAATGAACAATAAAACAACAAAGAATCCATTGCACAATATGATCAGTTCCAATGGAATGAATGTGGGGACCGTGACCAAGTTACAGGGGGTGGCCAGTCAGGATGAAAAACTTGCCTGCGCGATGTTAGAAACGAGCAGAGAGGGGATTACAGATGAAATGGCTAAGGAACGTCAACAGAAATTTGGATTAAATGAGGTGAAACATCAAAAGGCCCCAAAGTGGTATGTGCAGCTATTGAAATCTTTTGCCAACCCCTTTATATATATTCTGTTATTGATTGCCACTGTTTCCTTTATCATCGATGTAGGGCTTCCAGAGGTTGGCGAACGAGATTATAAAACAGTTGTTGTGGTGTCCATTATGATTTTGGTCAGTGCGCTGCTTCGTTTTGTACAGGAGTATCGAAGTAATGCCGCGGCAGAAAAATTAAAAAGTATGGTCAAAACTACGGCAACAGTATTGCGGAAATTTAAAGGGAAAAGAGAGATTCCTATTGTCGAACTGGTGCCGGGAGATATTGTATACCTTTCTGCTGGGGATATGATACCTGCAGATTGCCGTATTGTTCAGAGTAAGGATCTTTTTGTGAGTGAAAGTATGCTGACTGGAGAGGCGCTTCCGGTAGAGAAGAATTATTTGCCTATCCGGAATGCGGCGGAAAAATCACCTATTGAACTTTGTAATATTTGTTTTATGGGGACCAATGTTGTTAGTGGATCGGCGATAGCCGTGATTGTAACGACAGGAAGTTACACCTATTTTGGGAGTATCAGCAAATCGATTACCGGCGAACGTCCCGAAACAAGTTTTGATAAGGGTATAAATAAGGTGAGTTTCTTATTGATCCGTTTTATGCTGGTCATGGTTCCGCTGATCTTCTTGATCAATGGGTTGATGAAAGGGAACTGGACAGAAGCGCTACTGTTTGCCATTGCTGTCGCTGTAGGTTTAACTCCCGAAATGCTGCCCATGATTGTCACCGCTAACCTAGCAAAGGGTGCTGTCAATATGAGCAAGCGTAAAGTCATTGTCAAGCGGTTAAATTCTATCCAGAATATAGGTGCCATGGATATTCTGTGCACCGACAAAACAGGGACGTTGACATTGGACAAGATCGTCATGGAAAAACATCTTAATGTGTATGGGGTCGAAGATGATGAGGTGCTCAAATGGGCCTATCTTAATAGTTTTCATCAGACTGGTCTCAAGAATTTGATGGATAAGGCTGTGTTGGAACATGCCGAATTGCACGATTACTTGAAAGTGGAGGATCAATATCTGAAAATTGACGAGATTTNNAGATTCCATTTGATTTTCAGCGGCGACGGATGTCTGTGGTCCTCAAACAGCATAATGGCAAACATCTACTGATCTGTAAAGGGGCTGTAGAGGAAATGCTTGAGCTTTGTACACACGCTTTTGATCCGGGAGATGACCGTAGCCTGCATGTCGAAAATGACCGTACTGTACCGATGGACGATACGATGCGTAAAATTGTATTGAAAACCTCGAAAAAGATGAATGAGGAGGGATTACGTGTTTTATTGGTTGCCATCCGCGAATTTGAAGGTGCTCACCCCTTGACCTATGCTGTTGCAGATGAAGCGAAATTGACGTTGACGGGATTTATCGGCTTTTTGGATCCGGCCAAACCCTCTTCACAGCCGGCCATTGAATCCTTACAAAAATTGGGAATCGGGATCAAAGTGTTGACAGGAGATAATGAGATTATCACACGCAAAATTTGTATGGATGTCGGCATTCCGGTTGATCGGATTGTCAATGGAAATGAATTAGATAGCATTCCGGACACCGAGTTAAATCAATATGTTGATGAGGTATCGGTATTTGCAAAGTTGAGCCCTCTTCAAAAAGTTCGTGTTGTAAAAGCATTGCGGGATAAAGGACATACGGTTGGCTTTATGGGCGATGGTATCAATGATGCGGCGGCACTTAAGGAGGCTGATGTGGGTATCAGTGTAGATACGGCTGTTGACATTACCAAAGAAAGTGCAGATATCATTCTGCTGGAAAAAGATCTTATGGTGCTGCGCAAAGGGGTTATTTATGGACGTCGAACTTTTGGAAATATCATTAAATATATCAAGATGACGGCAAGCAGCAATTTCGGCAATATGTTCAGTATGCTTGGGGCCAGTGCTTTTCTTCCCTTTCTACCGATGCTGCCGGTGCATCTGCTTATTCAAAATCTACTCTACGATATATCGCAGGTATCTATTCCTTGGGACAGCATGGATGAGGAATTTATCGTCGAGCCAAAGAAATGGGATGCTGGTAGTGTCTCTAAGTTTATGTTATTTATTGGCCCTATAAGTTCATTGTTTGATTTCGCCACTTTTGCGGTATTGTTTTTCGTGTTCAAGGCCAATACGGTATCGGATCAAACACTCTTTCAGACTGGTTGGTTTGTAGAGGGATTGCTTTCACAAACATTAATTATTCATATGATAAGGACCAAGAAAATACCCTTTATTCAAAGTTGGGCTGCTGCACCGGTTGTTGCCTTGACGAGTTTAATTATGATTATTGGTGTCGTTTTGCCGTTTACGCCATTTGCCGCTGCCTTAAAAATGGAAGCACTGCCTCTGACTTATTTTCCATGGCTTATCGGCATTTTGGTCTGCTATTGTTTACTTACACAGTGGGTCAAAAATTGGTTTATCCAAAAATTTCATACCTGGTTATAGTTTTAAATTATTGGAGTAAAATGCTGAAATTCATCAACAATAATGTTAATTTTAGACAAATTACTCCAATGAAACTTATAACATATACCCTTGCTATCGCCGGATTGGGTCTGATGGCTTCCTGTGGATCGGGAACTCATAACAGACAATCTGCTGCTGATACTGCTGTGAATGAAAAATTTAAATCGTATGAAGACCGTTTTATTCAGCAGCTTTGGAAAGAAAATCCGGAATGGGCTACCCAAGTAGGGTTCCATCAGTATGATTCCTTGTTGACAATTCCGGATGCCAATACGCGAAAACTACGTATGGAGTTTTCAAAGCGACATTTGGACAGCCTCAAAAGTTTTGATCTGAGCACCTTGAATCTTTCTCAGCAAACAGATTATCATCTGATTCAAAACTATCTTGAATCCAATGTGTGGTCTATTGAGAAAGAGCGCGCGTATGAGTGGAATCCTTCTTCGTACAATGTTGGGGGGACGATCGCTTTTATGCTTGCTGAGAATTATGCACCATTATCGACCCGACTTAAAGCTATTTATCAACGTTTGACGAAGATTCCAGCCTATTATGAGGCCGCGAAAGGACAGCTTAAAAATCCGGCCTTGGTATTGACCGATTTGGCAATTCAACAGAATTTGGGCGGTTTATCTGTTTTTGAAAGCGATTTACGGGATTCACTGAAAAAATCCGATCTGCCGGCTTCAGAAAAGGAGGCCATCCAGAAGGCTTCGCAACAAGCTATTGCGGCGATCAACGGATATGTTCAATTTTTAAAAGTGACACCTAATCCTTCTCCGCGAAGTTTTAGATTAGGAAAAGAACTTTACGACAAGAAATTTGATTTCGATATCCAATCGGGTTCAACGGCAGAACAGATTTATCAGGCTGCTCTAGCAAGAAAAAGCTATTTACATGGTGAGATGTATAAAATCAGCAAAGAGCTGTGGCCTAAATATTTTGGAAAATCATCCTTGCCGTCAGATAGTTTGCTTGTCATTCGAAAGATGATCGACACCCTGTCTGTCAAACATGTTAAAGCAGAAGAGTTTCAATCCGCTATCGAAGCACAGATACCGAAGCTGGTTGCGTTTGTCAAACAAAAGGATTTATTGTACATCGATGATAGCAAGCCGCTTGTGGTGCGCAAAGAGCCTGCTTATATGGCTGGTGTTGCGGGAGCTTCAATCAGTGCACCTGGTCCATACGATAAAGGTGGGAATACCTATTACAATGTGGGCAGTCTAACAGGCTGGACCAAAGAGGCAACAGAGAGTTACCTTCGGGAGTATAACCATTACATTTTACAGATACTGAATATACACGAAGCTATTCCGGGGCATTACACCCAATTGGTGTATGCGAACCAATCGCCGAGTCTCATCAAGAGTATTTTAGGTAATGGTGCAATGATTGAGGGCTGGGCTGTCTATACCGAACAAATGATGCTCGAAAATGGTTACGGTGACAATGCTCCTGAAATGTGGTTGATGTGGTACAAATGGCATCTGCGTACCGTTTGTAATGCTATACTCGATTATAGCGTCCATGTGAAAAATATGAGTGAAAAAGACGCCATGCATTTGTTGGTTGATGAGGCGTTTCAACAACAGGCCGAAGCAGCCGGTAAATGGAAACGTGTGTCTGTGAGCAGTGTGCAGCTGACGTCTTACTTTACGGGATATAAAGAAATTTATGACCTTAGGGAAGCTGTTAAACAAAAAGAAGGGAAACAGTTTAATTTGAAGGCGTTCAATGAAAAATTCCTGAGTTTTGGTAATTCACCCGTGAAGTATATTCGGGAAATGATGTTAAAATAATTATAAGGAATTCGAGCAATGATAAAGCCACTCAGAGGAGTGGCTTTATTGTTTATCACAGTTTATTGCTCAATGGCGACATCAGCAGTTACCTTGGCAAATTTGTTTCGATAATCTATTGGTGTAAGGCCTGTAATTTTTCGAAAAATATCCCGAAAGGCTTTTGTGTCGGTATAGCCTACATCAAACATCACCTCGGAAACGTTTTTTCGTGATGCTTCGAAGAATTTTTTTGCAGCTTCGATGCGTACGCGTTGCAGGTATTCGACAGGCGTGTTGTTGGTTGCTTCTTTGAATCTCCGTTCAAATGTTCGCCGCCCAATATTGACATGATTGGCCAGTTCTTCGACTGTAATTTTCTCCTCGTACTTCTTCTCGATATAGTCTTGAGCTTGTTGGATATCCAGATCAGCATGATTACGTTGGCCTCTGAATATGGCGAATTGCGATTGATTATCCCGGCTGATATCCAGCGCAAAATATTTGGCTATGAGTACGGCTGTTTCCCTGTCGGAATACTTTTCCACTAAATAGAGTATCAGATTCCATAAGCTGCTCGCGCCACCACTGCTGTAGATGTTTTCATGTTCAGTGATCACAGCGCCATCCTCAATTTCAATGTGAGGGTATTTTTCCTTGAACTCTTCGATATGTGCCCAGTGTGTCGAACATTTTTTTCCATCTAAAAGACCTGTCTCAGCGAGCAGGAAAGCACCCACACATAGACTGGCAAGACTAGCCCCTTTGTGGTACAGTTTTGTAAAATAAGGGATCGCTTCGGCATTATCACGTATTCCTTTTTCTATGTTGCCAAAAATAGGCGGTATAATAAGCAGATCTGTTTTCTGAACGTCCTGTAGTAGTCGGTTTGTCTTGATGGTATACTCCCCGCTATTGGCCGGGACGTAAGTCGTTAAACCTACATATTCGACTTCAAAAATAGGCTGTTTTCCAAAGGCCGTTAGAAATTCATTGGCCGTATGAAAGGTTCTGAATGCAGGGGTAATACCTTCGATAGTGCCGTATTCGGGAACAAAAACAGAGATTTGCATATCATTTTTGGTTTATGACATAAAGGTACAAATAGTTTTTGTCGTAATCTACCCCTAAAGTTGTCGTCTTTGCAACAGCCGAAATGTTGTGATCCTTTGCATCTTTGTTATATCAATATAAACAATAGAAAAACGATGAAAAAGAACAAAATTGCTTTTTGGATAGCAACGGTATTTATAGTTCTCTGGGAAGGACTGATGCCACTTGGAACACTGTTATTTGCGCCGCAATATATCAATGCGGGCACAAAACCATTGGGATATCCCGACTATTTTGCCTATGCTTTAATTATCTGTAAGCTGTTGGGCGTTATTGCAATTGCAGTACCGCAGGTTCCGACCAAATTAAAAGAATGGGCCTATGCTGGATTGACATTCAATTTAATATTTGCTTTTATTAGTCACGCATGTGTTGACAAAAATGCAGCATTTATGGTGATGCCCATTTTAGTATTGGGGATACTTGCTGTTTCTTATTTCTATCAGGCCAAGATTGCTCGTTTAAGCAACGAGGAGACAGTTGGTACAGGAGTATATCATCAGACTTCAGTAGTGTAGCAAGTTTACCGGATTGTATTGGACTGAAAGAATGTACTGAGAGCGAGTAAAACAAAAAATAAGCAATAGTTATTCACTTATAAACAATATAGTTATGAAAACGAATCAGGTTTCATTGCATCGAATTATTCAGGCGAGTCCTGAAAAGGTGTTCCGTGCTTTCGCAGATCCGATAGCACATGCCAGCTGGCTGCCTCCTTATGGTTTTGTCTGTACAGTACAGCAAATGGATTTTAAAGTAGGCGGAAGTTTCAAAATGACCTTCATTAATTTTAGTACCGGTCATAGCCATTCTTTTGGTGGTGAGTACCTCGAGATTGAACAAGATACCTTTATCAAGTACGTGGATCGATTTGATGATCCCAATTTACCGGGTGAAATGACTACCACTGTCTCCTTGCGTAAAGTGATGTGTGGTACAGAACTTAAGATTGAACAGACTGGAATTCCTGAGGTTATTCCTGCCGAGATGTGCTACCTTGGATGGCAAGAGTCGTTGGAGAAAATGAGAAAACTTGTAGAGCCTGAAATACCGGATGCATAGCCAATTGATATGATGTTAGTTCAGCCAATGGAACGCTTGCAAAGCGGAATTTTCATTACATTCTCAGGAAATTGTAGAGCGGCACTTACGTTTTATCAGACCTGTTTTGGGGGAACGTTACATTTTGATATGTTCGACCAACCCTTGCATGGCTGTGCTGAAATACCTGTAGTGAGTGCCACTCTTATTTCCGGACCTATCGCAATTTACGGCTCTGATTTGGTGCACAACGAGGGACGGAGAGTGGGAAACTACGTCGCTGTGTTTTTGCCCTGTCAGGATATTTCCGAACGTGGGGAATTGATTGAAAGACTTACATCCCAACAAAAAAGAAGAATAGATTTTGATATGCAGCAGAAATTTATTGAAGTAACTGATTTGTTCAATGTGCGCTGGGTTCTAGGAATTTAGGTTCCGCTTTCCTATACATTTGTTTTTTTTGATAAAAAAAAGCAAATTGGACTTAAAATCAGTGCTATGATCTTTGTAGAAAATGAGTTTGCCCCTTTAAAGAAAGTTATTCTTACGGTTTCTGAATTTGGCTTTCCGGAAATGATGAAGGTTGAAGATCTTCGGTTTTTATCTTCCACTGCGCTGGAGGGAGACGATGCCAATGCAGGAAAAGATTTTGGAGAAGTGTATCCCGAATTGCAAAAGGCATGGGAACAAGAGCGCAATAATTTTGCTTTGCTGTTGGAGAAATATGGCGTTGAAGTGTTGCGGCCGCGTAACCTAACAACACTTGAAAAAGTGTCCGGAGGAGAACACGGTTATTCTAATTTCTTTGTCCGTGACCCATTTTTTACCATCGGAAATGCCGTTATTGAGCGGTCAATCCGTTTTATGCAGCGCCGCAATGAAATATGGCCCATTCGCGATCTGTTGGAACGTGAAGTTTATCAAAGTGACTGCCTTTATGTGGCTGCGCCAAGACCCGCCATGGCGGAGCAGGAGGAGTTGGGATTATGGCATGGCCCTTTTCTAGAAGGAGGCGACATCCTGGTATACGGTAAACATATTTTTGTCGGCAACTCTGGGCTTTCCTCGAACAGCCTAGGGATTAAGTGGCTCTCTAAACTATTACAGCCTTATGGTTATCAGGTTGAAGAGTTGAAACTTCATCCCAATATACTTCATTTGGACTGTGCACTAGGACTGATCCGCGAAGGATTGATGATCGTTTGTGAGGAAGCATTACCCTATGGGATACCCCAAAAACTGAAAACATGGGACAAAATTGTGGTCAATTTGAAGGAGGCGAGCTTGCTAGCAACCAATGGTCTGCCTATTAATCCGACAGTCTATGTGACAGATCCTGTTTTTGGCTATATTGGAGATAAGCTCTCCGCTTGTGGTGTCCATGTTGAATACGTTGATTTCCGGATCAGCCGTAGCTTTGGCGGATCCTTTCGATGTAGTACACAGCCATTATTGCGAAGTTTTTAGTAGATCTTTTAATGCTATCTGACCCGCTTGGAGACTCATCTTTTTAAGGTATTTGTCCAAAAGCAAAAACAGTTTTTTTGCCTGCAGATGTGTCCATTGGAAACCTTTCATTTTCGTTTGTTTTTAACTTTTACTATCTTGATGTAACATATCCTTGTTTTGGTATACTAACATATTATTAACAGTTAAAATAAATTATGAATTTATCCATAGAGACACTTAGTAAGACCTATTCTAATGGAGTAAAAGCTTTAGATGGCGTAAACTTAGAAATTAAGCCCGGGATGTTTGGTTTACTGGGACCAAATGGTGCTGGCAAGTCTTCTTTAATGCGGACAATTGCGACACTTCAGAAACCCGACAGTGGCCGTATTACTTTTGGTGATATTGATGTACTCAAAAATCAGCTCGATTTGCGGAAAGTTTTGGGTTATTTGCCACAGGAATTTGGTGTTTATCCCAATCTCTCTGCATCAGATCTGCTGCAATATTTTGCAAAGCTTAAAGGAATTAAATCGAAAGCTGATCGGGATGCCATTATCAACCGTGTTCTTGAGGTTACCAATCTTTGGGACGTACGCAATAAAAGCGTAAGTGGTTACTCGGGCGGGATGAAGCAACGTTTTGGTATTGCGCAATTGTTGCTGAATGATCCCAAGTTAATCATTGTAGATGAACCGACTGCAGGGCTTGACCCCGCGGAAAGACATCGCTTTTTGAACGTTCTACGAGAAATAGGTACAGATCATACCGTCATTTTTTCTACGCATATTGTGGATGATGTGCGTGAACTGTGTCATGAGTTGGCCATTTTGAATGGGGGAAAGATTCTTTTGAGAGGCACTCCTAAAGAATCCATCGATCAATTGGATGGTAAAATCTGGGTACGTATCATCAGTCGGGATCAACTGGATGAGTATACACAAAAATATAACGTTATTTCAACCAATTACAATCAGGACAACACACTCAATATTCGGGTGTACAGCGATGTGCGTCCCGATGAATCATTTGTGAACGCTCAAGGCCAATTGGAGGATGTCTATTTTGTAGCGCTAAAAAATGATCAACGCCATGTTTAAAGCCATCTTTCATTTTGAGTTTGCGCGTTGGTTTAAGAGTTCTGCCGTCTACATCTATATGGCACTCTTCTTTGCGCTTTCGTTGTTTATTATGCTGTCTTCGCTCGGTATTTTTGATGGTATAACGGCAACGACTTCGTCCAACACCATTATGAACTCTCCATGGGCGATTAATGGTATGGTTAATGGCATGTCGACTATTATCTATTTTTTGATACCGTCCATCGTTGGAGCCTGCGTCTACCGGGATTTTCAATACCAGGTGCATACAATACTTTTCAGTTACCCTTTTTCAAAAACGGACTATCTACTCGGTAAATTCTTTGGATCAGTAGCTGTTGTATTGGTTATTGTATTTGCTTCAACCTTGGGTATTATCGTCGCACAATTCGTGCCGGGTATCAATCAATCCTTATTGGGACCAATTCATGTTTGGGCATATTTACAGACCTATCTTGTACAGGTTATCCCAAATCTCATTATTTTTAGTGCAATTATCTTTGTGCTGGTAACATTGACACGAAACGTATACGTTGGTTTTGTCGCGGTGTTGATCCTTATTATTCTTCAGGTGCTGGTTCAGAATCTGGCGAACAATATGGACAATCGTTTTGTGGGGGCATTGATAGATCCTTTTGGGGATAGTGCCATCTCATACTATACCCAATACTGGTCTTCAGATGAGAAGAATGTCAATAATCTTCCCTTTACCGGAGCTGTTATTTATAACCGGTTAATATGGCTCGCTGTCGCAGCCTTATTCATTGGCGGATTTTATATGTTGTTTTCTTTTTCACAACATTCGATTTCCTTTAAATCATCGAAAAAAGGAGCCCGTTTAACCAAAAATAACTTTGATAGTATCTTCAAAATCAATCTGCCTAAAGTAAACTATGATTTTTCGACCTTTCATTATTTGAAAACGACATGGACAATGGCACGGTACGACTATCGCTATATCGTCAAAAATCCGGTGTTTTTAATATTGACTTTGGTAGGAGTATTGTTCATTATCTTGATGGCAAGCACCATTGGCTCGATATTCGGAACGTCGACTTATCCGGTGACCTGGAAAATGCTGATGATCCCGGGGACTACGTTTAAGTTTTTCCTGCTGATCCTGACGTTTCTTTTTACGGGACTTCTTGTCCACCGCGGCAGCATTACGCGGATGGGAGGATTGTTGGATACAACAGCGACGCCCAACTGGGCTTTTATGGGGTCGAAGATTATCGCAATTCTTTTGATGCAATTGACTTTGCTGGCCGTTGTGATTGCGACCTGCATGGGGTTTCAGGTGTACCATCACTATTATAATTTTGAAATTGGACAATATGTGATGCATCTGATGGTGTATGGTATGTTGTCAAATTTGGTATGGCTATTTATTTCACTTTTTGTACATACGCTTTTCAAAAATTACCTGGCTGGATTTTTTGTGTTATTGACCCTCTTTATTGGATTACCCTTTTTATCCATGGTCGGTGTAGAACAGGAGATCTATCAGTTTAATCAGGGACCAGATCTGGATTACTCGGATATGGATGGATTCGGCTATGTTCTTCCGTTTTTAACGTATCGGGTTTATTGGCTGCTTTTTGCGGTGTTTTTTGCTGTCATCGCCCTGCTGTTATGGCGAAGAGGTGGTTTTTCGGGAGTTAGGGAGCGTTGGGGTATTTTTAAGGCGAATTTGGGACCGGTAACAACGGCGCTGCTCATTTTTGCCTTTGCGGGCTTTATTGGCATCGGTGCTGCAATATATTACGAAAACCACATTAAAAATCCATATTATACCAGTTTAGATCATGAAAAACAAGCTGTAGAATGGGAAAAGAAATATAAGAAGTATCAGTACAGGCCGCAGCCCCGTGTCGTGGATATTAAGTTTAATCTGGATATTTTTCCCGATACGCGAAGTTTTAAAGCGCATGCGGACTATGTATTGAAAAACAAGACCAATATGCCTATTGATTCTATTTTTGTCAATTACAATAATTACGATTATATATTTTCTTTAAGTGTACCAAATAAATTGATTTCTGCCGACGATAAATATAATTTCAATATTTATAAACTCGAGAAGCCTATGGCTCCGGGCGATTCTATTGTGTTGAAATTTAGTACTGTTAGTCCGGCCAATACCTGGATAAATGAAAAGTCGCCTGTGAAGGGCAATGGTACGTTTATCAACAATATGCTTTTCCCGAATATAGGCTATCTTGACCGTGGCGAGTTGGTAGACAATGATGTCCGCAAAAAGTATGGACTTCCGTATCGCGATAGAATGGCTGCGCAGACTGACAAAAGGGCCCTGCAGAATAACTATATATCCAACGATGCCGATTGGATCCGTTTTGAAGCTACAGTAAGTACGGCCAAGAATCAGTTGGCTATTGCTCCGGGCTATCTCACAAAACAATGGGAGAAAGATGGTCGTAAGTACTATCAATATAAAATGGATTCGGAAATCCTGAACTTTTTTGCATTTAATTCGGCCGAATATGAAGTCAAAAAAGATAAGTGGAACGGTGTTAATTTGGAGATTTATTACCATAAAGGACATACCTATAACCTCGATCGCATGATGGCTTCCAGTAAGGCTTCTTTGGCTTACTATACGAAAGAATACAGTGCTTACCCGCATCGACAATTGCGTATTATTGAATTTCCGCGCACAGCGGGAACTTTCGCGCAGTCCTTTGCAAATACAATTCCTTTTTCTGAAGCGATCGGTTTTATTGCTGATGTCAATGAGAAGAAAGAAGATGCGGTCGATTATCCCTACGCGGTAACAGCCCATGAGATTGCACATCAGTGGTGGGCACATCAAGTGGTAGGAGCCAATGTGCAAGGGGCTACATTGATGTCCGAAAGTATGTCTGAATATTCATCGCTCAAGGTTTTGGAAAAAAGATATGGTAAAGGGCAGATGCGTAAGTTTCTCAAAGATGCGCTCGATGGCTATTTGCAAGGACGAAGTGCCGAAAAACTAGGTGAAAAGCCGTTGATGTATAATGAAAATCAAATGTACATCCATTACCAAAAGGGATCCCTGGTGCTTTATGCCTTGAGCGATTATCTGGGCGAGGATCTTTTTAACAGGACAGCCCAATCTTATTTACAACGTACAGCGTTTCAAAACCCACCGTATACAACTTCATCAGAGTTTGTGGATAGTTTTAGACAGGCGACTCCTGACTCATTACGTTACCTGATTAAAGATATGTTTGAAACGATCACCCTGTATAACAATAAAATAGAAAAAGTAAGTTCAAAGAAACTTAAGGATGGTAAATACCAGGTTGATATCCAATTTGAAGTGTCCAAGTACCGCGTAGATGGCAATGGGAAAAAGAGTTACAATGACGAAGGTGGGCAGCCGCTGTCCTTTAAGAAATCAGATCGTGTGACTCTGAAATCATTGCCATTGGCAGACTATATCGAGGTAGGTGTTTTCTCGGATAAGAAAAGCAAAGACGGTAATAAACGTCAGGAGCTTTATCTAAAAAAGCATAAAATCGATCGAATCAACAATACGATGACGCTGATTGTTGATCAAAAACCCGAACAGGTAGGTATAGATCCTTACAATAAACTGATCGATATTGAATCGGACGATAATCGAAAGGAAATATAAGGAGAGCCCGGTAAAAAAATCCCCATCATGCGATGGGGATTTTTTTATGGCTTTGTGCTGCCTTCGTTTTTTACGCTGTTCATTTAAAGCGATAAGCACATGTTATTTTAAGAAGACTAGGTTGACACCTTATTTATCTTCGTATTAATGCTGGATTTCTCTTTTTATTTATTTTGGTTTATTCGGGCAATTTTGGCATCGTTATACGCTGTTGTGTACTACTACTGATAGCCCCTAGAAATTTAAGCACAGCATTAATTTCTTCATTTGTGAGGTTCAGCTTTTTCAGCTTCGCCGAATGAATGGGTTTGGTTTTAGGATCTATCGTAACGCTACGCTGTATCGGTTCAGGATTACCGAGATTATAAAGTTGTACGACGTCCAGTAATGTTGGAAAATTACCATGGTGCATCCAAGGTCCTGTAAGGGTGATTTCCCGTAAAGAGGGCGTTCGAAATGCACCTATATCTTCCTGCTTGCCACTGATATGGTAATGTCCAAAGTCCTGCTGCCTGGTACCATATAATGTTTGACCATCATTATGGAACTGATTATCTGAAAATAACGGTGTATTGTGGCAGTTGATGCAGCGTGCTTTAGTCCGAAAAAGATGAAGCCCCCAGACCTCGTCATCCGTCATGGCATCTTTATTTCCTTTAATAAAGCGGTCAAATTTGCTGTTGTAGCTACGAATGCCGCGCTCAAAAGTTGCAATAGCCTGTTGAATGCGCGAGATACTGATCGTACTGTCTCCAAAGGCTGATTTGAACAAAGGCCTGTAACCGGCTATTGCCTGAATATGACGTACAGCTACTTCGGGAGCGGTGTTCATCTCAACGCTATCGGTCAATGGGAATAATACCTGGGCTTCCAAGGAGGGAGATCGTCCATCCCAAAAGAAAGTATGGTAGTATCCAACATTATACAAGGTCATTGCATTTCGCTTTCCTACCCGTCGATTGTGCCCATTTGCTAAGCTTTTGCCGTCGCCCCAGCCCAGTTGCGGATCGTGGCAGCTTGCGCAGGCCAGCTGTTTGGTAGCAGAAAGTCTGGGATCGAAAAACAATAATTTTCCCAGCGCTGACTTTTCCTTGGAAAAGGGATTGTCCAAAGGGTATTCTACATCAGGCAGTGATCCGATATCCACAAAATTTGTTTTTACATCATCATCTAGGTGGGGAGTCGGCCATTGCCTGCTGTCGCCGGAAGCATACAGTCTGCGCCATAGCGCAATATCAGGAATATCCTGATCCTGCACAAAAGCCAGCAAGATCAGGACGACTCCCAATAAACCAAATACAAGTACTCTTCGTATCATTCGTTGTTTATAGTTCTAACGCTTTGGTACTCAATTTGTATTTACGGGTTACCTTATTTGCTCCTCCGATCGCAGACTCGTTAAAATTCACTTCCAAGTCGATTACACCTTCATTTAGGTCATAGGTTCCCGAACCACTGATACCAATTTCAAAGAACTCCATATCTTTTCGTTCTTCAGCGGATTCGGTTTTCTTATAGATTTTTACCTGTTGTTCTTTTACAGTCACTTTACCGATTTTATCATTATTCTCATTTGGTAAAAATTGCAATACCTGATCGACATTTATACCAGCCGTTTTGATGTTTGTTGAGTCGATTTTATCGCTGTAAAGCGTGACCATCTGGAATAGGTTTACCCCGCTATCTGTCACATAAGGATTGGTAAAGCCCATATAAGTTGTGTCTGTTAATGACACGGTAGGATAGTGTGCTCGGATACGTTTGCCCCAGGTTTGAGTGGCATCATCGAAGCGGTAGATATAGAGTTCAAAATAAGCATCTGTACTGGTAAATGCAGCTACGGCATTATATGGCTTAGCAACAGACTCGGGCTCAGGAGTCACGGTACTGTCCTTGCTACAGGACATGGTAAAAAATAAGATGCTGAAAATAGTGACTAGCTTGGATAACTTAAGGATTGCTTTTAAACTGTTCATGTGTTGTTTTATTAATTTGTGTTTTATTGAGTGATTAATAGCCGGGATTCTGTCTCATCAGTGAATTGGAGAGTACAGACTGTTGTGGAATAGGCAGTACCATATGATCATTTGGATAAGTGACATTACAGTTTGCACCAGTACAGTCATTGCGCATAACGGATTGACCTCTACGCATCAGATCCAGGTATAAGAAGCCTTCAAGACAGAGCTCACGACGACGTTCGTCAAGGATCTCCTTGATCAGTAGGTCTTTTGTGTTGAAAAGATAAGCGCCGAGCTGCGGATTACCGCGTAGTCTGATGACATTTAGGTCTGAAATAGCTTCATTAGCATAGCCAAGTTCAGCTGCCGCTTCGGCATGAATCAAATATATTTCGGAAAGACGGATCAACTTGACGCTTGTTACTGCAGTTTGTATAGTTGGATATTTAAATATTCCACCCTGAGCACGCACATCATTTTGCCCATACAAATGGATTAGATCCTGACTTGGTCCAAACTGATAGTAGGAGTTGCCTGAATCATTGACATAATAACTACCGATTGAGTTACTGGAATAATTGCTCGGCACAGCCAATTCGAATATAGATTCTTTGGTGTTGGCCTGTTTCCAACTGTCGATATACTCAGCATTGGTATATAGCGAATAGTTCGCTTTGAGCAGTTCGGCACATAGTTGGTAAGCTTTTTCCCAATCGTTGCGATTTAATGCTAACCGGGCTTGGAGTGCTTTACTTGCCTGTAAGCTCATATATATTTTGGCATTGCCTTCAAATATAGCTTTGCTATTGGCAAATAAAGAATCAGCGAGGGACAGATCAGCCTGTATAAATTGATATACATCTGCCACTGTGGAGCGTGCAATCTGTGCCTCATTGGGTATAATTGTCGTTTTGGCCAATATGATGCCCGGATGTGAAGCATTTTCGGTGTAACGATAAGGCTGGGCATATAACTGCACAAGATCGAAATGAACCAATGCCCGCAGACCATAGGCCTGGGCCATTACGTTATTGCGTTCGAGTTCACTGACATTCTGCATCGCTGGGACACGCTTTATGATATTATTGATTGCATTGAGTAGCGTATACTGATAACTGTATAGACTATTCATAGAACCATTTTCGGCATCTGTCTCAAAGGAATAAACATCCGAAAGTGTCGTTTTGCTCGCTACGGTAAACGTTAAGTTTCCGCCAAGCAGGTCTGGGTAAACCATACGCAAGCCATTGTAGTAAGTTGACTGAAATAGGTCTTCGTAAACTCCCGCCAAAGCCGATTTAGCACCCTGCATATCTGAAAAAAGCAGGTCGACCGATACTTTGTTTTCCGGTTCTTTATCTAAAAATTTTGAACAGCCCGTTGTGCCCAAAGTGACAAGAAAAGCAATACTTAGCGTCTTTATGTTCATAGCTCAAATTATTAAAGGATTAAAGTGTGGTGCGTAGGCCAATCGAAAAATTACGTGTCTCGGGATAGACAAACCTATACTCGCGGATACCGTTTCTGCCAGCGGGGCTTTTGTCTTTGAACCAGTAAAGTACATTTGTAACATTGAAGCTCAAAGCTGTCTGCCCTATGCCGATGCGCTTGGTCAATCGATCTGCCAGGCGATAGCTTAAGGATACGTTGCTCAGCTTGAGATAAGTCATGCTGTACAAATAGCGGGAGGAATTGTTGAGTGGTGAGCTTGAATTAAGTTTGGGGATTGCAGTGATATCGCCCGCATTCTGCCAACGATCCAGTAGGTTGACCGACATATTGGAGTTTGCCAGATTATTGCCATCCCGTAAGTAGGTTGTCGATGCAAACTTGTTGCCACCAAGGTTATACTGTATATTGAAGGTGAACTGAAAACCCTTCCAGCCCAGATTGTTGATGATACTTCCTTGAAAATCAGGCATCGAATTGCCTAGTAATTGGTAAGCGTTTTGACCCATTGCCCGTATTTCAGTCCGATTTAACAGCTCTCCATCTGGGGTATAGAATTGTTCCACTCCGGTGCTTGGATCTACACCGCCCCATTTGATACCCCAGAGCGAAGTTGAACTGTATCCAACACGCTGACCTATACCTACATTATCGGAGGAGTTTGCTGCATATTGTTCAATGAGTGGATTATTAAAGGAGGTCACCTTATTTCTATTCCAACCACCGATAAGGGTACTGTTCCAGGTTATCTTAGACTGTTTAAGCCATTGATAGGCAATGCTTAAATCGAGCCCTTGATTGTACATATTGCCCGAATTGACTGGCATTTTGCCATATCCTGTTTCTAATGGCACACTGATGTCTGTAATGAGATTGCGGATATTATTCCGGTAAAGGTCTAATACAAGACGCAATCTATTGAAGGCATTCAAGTCAAAACCGAAGTTGAATTTGATATTCGTTTCCCAACCTAGATCTGGATTTTCGGCAGCAGAAGAAGAGGGAGTTGCACTCATTTGCCCACCATAGGTCACGTTGTTTAAATCATAAAGCCCTCTGGAAGCATATGATCCGATCCGCGAATTCCCTGTGGTTCCGAAGCTGGCTCGAAGACGTAAGAAATCAATTGCTGCAACGGGTTGCATGAATTTTTCGTTGCTGATATTCCAGCCTAATCCAAGCGCTCCATTGAGTGCGACCTGTTTGTCGCCACCAAACATGGACGACTGATCTGCACGGCCACTCAGAGAAGCATAAAATCGCTTGTCATAGTCGTAATTCATTTGTACATAGTTGGATACTGTCGCATCCGAGATTTTAGAGGAAGACGACTGTGTCGAACTTGCGAGGCCGAGTGAGATGACCCTATCGTAAGTAAAGCCGGTACCTTGGCCCACTAATAATTTGCTGTATTGATCTTTTAGTTCTATCCCCGCAATACCAACAAAACGATGCCCGTTTTGCCATTTTGGGCTATAGGTTAACTGTAACATGGAGGTCCAGCTGTACGTCGTGCGATCGTTGATTCGGAGGCGCCCATCTTTAGCTGTGGAAGCACCGGCTATGCCTGAAAGAAAAGTTTCCTGCTTGGATTGCAGCATATTCCCGCCGATAGCTCCGCGCAGGCTTAACAAGGGTAACAGTGCATATTGCAGTTCAATCCGTGCAGTCCCTGTAAAAGCCAAGGCTTTATCTGTATTTTCAGCCAGCGCTGCGACAGGATTCACGAGCCCTAAGAAGGTACTGTAAGTTCCGTCTTCCTTGTAGGGATTTATATTGGGAGGCATGTAAGCAGCATTTGCAAATTGGTCGAGCCCCTCACGCTGCATCAGTGTCGGCGATATAGTCGTGGTCATTTGCAGTTTATCACTAAACTGATTGTAATAACGCATGGAGCTTGTGTATTGCTTCAGTCCATTTCCCGGACTGGCATTTTGTTGATTGCGGTAGCCCATAGAGAGGTAATACGTATCGTTACCTTTTCCGCCCGAAAGTGATAGATTTACATTATCATAGCGTGCATTGCGTGAAGTCAGTCCAAACCAATCTGTATCAATGGTATTGCTACCCGCCAGACGCGTTGCTTCACTCTCGGTTTTGCCCGTATTGATATGGAACTCCCGTAGTAGCTCATAGTATTGCGGCCCGGAGAGCAATTTCATCCGATTGATAAATGTGGATACACCGGTATTGTATGACGCTGTCAACTGCGGTTTGCCGCTCCGCCCAGACTTGGTGGTGATTAAAATCACACCGTTTGCTGCATTAGCACCATAGATTGCGGTTGCGGCAGCATCCTTAAGTACCGAAATGGATTCAATATCTAACGGATTGATTCCTGCAATTGGGTTCAGCAATGTTTCGCCATTAAAAAGCGAACTGGCGTCGCCAATCTCCTGTTCTTGGACAACGACACCATCCACCACGTACAAAGGCTGCGATGAGGTTGATCGTCCAGTATTGCTTGTCAGGTTTGTCAATGTTCCCTGTCCTCGGATATGGAGCTTAACGGATGTGCCCAAGGAAGTGCTGGGTTCGACATATAATCCCGGTACCAATCCTTCCAACATCTTATCGACACTCTCTATAGGGCGATCGGCCTGTAAATCCTTTGCGCTGACGGTATAGACACTTCCGATCATCTCTTCGCGCAGTTTAGGCGCTTCGTAAGTACTGCTGACGAATACTTCTTCAAGCTGTTGATCTAAAGGTGACAGATTGATCTGCTGTACAGCGGTATCCACCTTGAAGTCGTAATTCTGATAACCTAAGTAACGTACGCCTATTCCCTCGCCGCGATTTTCGGCTGCTGTCAGTATGCGATATCGCCCTAAACTATCGGTGAAATAGGTTTTGTTTTCTTTGCGTAGCATAATAGTCGCACCGGCCATAGGTAAGCCTGTTTTGGCATCTTTCACTACACCTCTTAATTGTATGGGTTTTGGCGCCTTGCTGACGGCTATCAGATTTGAATGTTTAATCCGCTGAAAGCGCAACTGAAGCGTTGAAGCAAGTCTCGACAAATACGTATCGATATTCTCTTTTGCTGTCGGAAGTGGAACGCGTCGCTGCAGTCCGATGGATGCATCGTAGGAAAAATGTACAG
Organism: Sphingobacterium sp. UBA7253; assembly: GCF_002472745.1. Lineage (NCBI taxonomy): Bacteria > Pseudomonadati > Bacteroidota > Sphingobacteriia > Sphingobacteriales > Sphingobacteriaceae > Sphingobacterium > Sphingobacterium sp. UBA7253. The sequence goes on from NZ_DKSP01000119.1 coordinate 33,878, forward strand.
CATGTTGCTGCGTCAGTAATTGAAAAGCAGTTTCCAAACTCCCTTGGTTGGAAGCATTTTGAGCTGAAACAGCGCCAGCGAATAATAGAAAAAAAGTATTCAATAAACAGGTTCGTCTTACTGTTTTTTTAATAAAGCACATAGGTATCTGTTGCTATTTTTTTTGATGACAATTCTTTTGAAAAACAAATCGCGGCGAGTGCGGTCTCAACAGGCAGCTTCTCAAAATGCCCGCTATACCGCCATCGTGCATTTGGTTTGCTGAGAGAGATGTGGATACCATAATATTGCTCCATTTTTCGCGCGACTTCAGCAAAAGAAGCATTTTGAAAATGCAAAATACCTTCTGCAAAATTATTGATCTCTGTTGGCGTAAATTTATCGAGATGGATCTCCTGATTTGTGACATACCCCTGTTGTCCTGGACTGAGTAGGGCTTGTTTGTTGTTTAATTGGTTGGTCAATTTAATTTTTCCAGAAAACAAACTGACTCTGGTATTTTTAGTGTCAGCTTGTTCTACCAAAAACTGTGTTCCTAATACTGTTACCAAGGTATTGCCTGTTTTTACAGCAAATGTGCGATCAGGCTTTTTTGCAATGTTAAAGCGTGCATCGCCATCTAGCAGGACATACATTGTATCCTTACGGAAATGTTTGGGGTATTTTAGTTTACTACCACCCATCAACGTAATCTGGCTGCCATCAGTTAGATTGACTTTAACCATTTTGCCATTTTGGGCGACGACACTGAGCCATTGTTCAGCGGAAACTGTATTTACAGCTAAAGTACGCTGAGGTGAGTCTTTGTAGAAAAACTGACGGAATGTAAATGTTCCTATGAGCAGGATTGATGCTGCGGCGATCCAGCGCCATCTCGTTGTCAGTCTTCGAGTTTTTGTAGGCACTTTGCTTTCGAGTGTCGCAAATAGTTTGTCTTTTTCAACTTGATATTCCGTTTCGGTGATATGCATTTTTAGGGTATCGAGCATCTTTCGCGCGTCTGCAACAAGATCCAATTTATCCGGATTTTCTGCGATCCATGTATCCCAAAAATGAATTTCCTGTTTATTTGGGGTTCCATTATGATAAGACACAAAACTCTCGTCACTGAGCAAATCAACGCTGTCGTTATAAATTTTTTTCATGTATATATGAAGGTAGAGGGAGCAATTCCGTTTTTTTACCGGATTATTTTTATTTTTTTTCTTTTAAAATCTTAACAGATTCATATACAATGTTATAGATTGTGCGCTGACTATTGCCTGTTTTGGAAGCGATCTGTTCATAGGACATATTTTGAAAAAACCTAAGGTCAATCACCTGTCTTTGTTTAGGTGTGAGGGATTCCAATGCTTTTGATAGACGCGCAGTGGTTTCGTTTACGGTTTCCTGTTGTATGAGTAAAGCTTCATGTGAAGGTGTATTATCATTGGGCTGATAATTTCCTGAATTTAATATTTCATTCAATACGCGATGGTCATTCAGGACACGGCGTAGCCATGTCATTAAATAAGACTTGATATTATCAACATCGGGCAGACGGTCACGTTTTTCCCATAGTTCTAAGAAAAGATGTTGTATACCGTCTTTTACGGCTTCGCGCGAATACCCCAACATAACGCCATAAGCGAAAAGCTCTCGATATACTAAGTCATATAAGGATTCAAAAGCTTCAGAAGAACCTTTTAATGTAGCTGTCCAATGTTGTTTCATGGTAAGAATGGCGCAAATCTACATTTTTATTTAGAATAATTACAAATAAGATTCTCGTTTGTATTTTTTTTGAATAAATATTTCTAGAAAAATGAAGGAATAGATTGGCATCTGCTATATGATTTGGCCTGTTTATTTCGTCAGATTTTTTGTACTGTTCTTAAATTTTTGGCATATAGATGGCTATTTTTTTGCTTTAGCAATCGTAAGGTGTGGTTACTTTTTTGTTCTGGGCTCCCACCTGGGTTCGAACCAGGGCCCAAAAGATTATGAGCCTTTTCTTCTGTACCTCATTACTAATTGGAAGAGCTTGGACGCTGCTTTGATAACGTAGTTAGTCGAATATTTTTTACTTATCAAAATTTAGCTCCGTTACACTATCTTTACAAAATTTGTGATAAAAATTGTCTCCTCCGATTTTAGGTTTACATTCTGAACTTTGTAGATGGAAAATAATTAATGGAATTAACAGTAGTTTAATATTGGGTTTACCTTGTGTAGGTTAATTTTGGAAGATGAAAGTTCGGTTTTCTGAAGTAAAATAGATCTAATGATTTGCTAAATCGAAATGAGCATTCTAGAAGAATTAATAAATAAAAAACATCAGGCGCTGAAAAAAATAGTTGTTTGCTATGGCCAAGAACTGTATAGGTTAGCTTTTCGTATCGTGAAAAATCAGTTTGCGCCCTTTATACATATGAAAAATAATAGACTATATATGAAAAAATTACTGCTGTCTTTGATGCTCTGTTATGCTACAATTGCTGGAGCGCAGACCGATCGTGTAAACGTCTTCTTGGGATCTTCCGGCGACCACGGCCAGCTTTCACCAGCGGCTTCTTCTCCTTTCCATCAATTGAGTATTGTTCCTTATACTAATCCGGGGACGCATACGGGCTATGAGCATCTTGCCAAGGAAATTAAAGGCTTTACACACAATCGCCTCGAGGGAGTAGGTTGTATGGGCAGTGGTGGACTGATCCTTATTAGACCATTTATAAAAAATGATACAAAGCCGCTGAATAAAATTGACGAGCACGCCCAACCTGGGTATTATGCTTTAAAAACCGCAGAGGGTATTCAAGTTGAAGTGGCTGTGAATAATGATTTTGGTCGTGAACAATATACTTTTCCCGTGGGTAGGAAAGGTTTTTTTATTGATTTGGGGCATGCTTTCAATGGCGCTTTTGTTGACAATGAATTTACACAGGAGGGTAATCTGCTATTCGGTAAAGTACGTGCGAAAACGACCTGCCATGTGGGAACATATACCATTTATTATGCGCTGGAAATTCCTACAGCGAGCGAATGGCGAAAGGAGGGGAACAAGATCTGGGTAGACCTGAAGGAGGAAAGCCTTATAGCAGACGTCAATATTGCATTTTCGGCTGTGGATCAACAGGACGCAAAAAAGACACTTGCAGAATATGATAAGCTAGATTTTTCAACGGTAAAAAAACGTGCAGCTGATCGTTGGAAAACTGCCCTGTCGGTACTGCAGGTAAAGGGCGATTCGGATAAGGTAGATTTATTCTATTCCTTGCTCTACCGCAGTTTACAATCTCCTTATGTTATCAGCGATGAGCAGGGAAATTTTAGGGGAACAGACGGGAAAATACATCGTTCCAAAGAAATACGTTATCATGGATGGGCAATTTGGGACAATTATAAAACACAACTACCGCTTTTGGAGCTGATAGATACTGAAATGTATCAGGGCGTTGTCTCCTCGATTGCAGACCTGTACCGTTATGGGAAATTTGACTTTGCAGGAGCTCATGAACCAGCAAATTCGGTCCGGACAGAACATGCCGCTGTCGTTCTTTTGGATGCGGTCAAGAAAGGATATCGGGTCGATATTGATGGAATAAAAGATTCGTTAATACACGATACCCTTCGCTATGATTTTAAGAAACCGGACAAGTACCTTGAAGCATGTTATGATATGTGGGCAATGTCCAAGCTTTTTCCGCAGAACAGCAAAACCTATCTGGAGCGAGCAAAATCATATCAGGCAATTTGGAATAAAGATTTTAAAGATCTGACCAAACGGGATGTCGACCGTATGTCGGCACGGGATATGTATCAGGGAACAATTAGGCAATATCGTTGGAATGTACCTTTTGATGTTATGGGATTAAGAAAGCTAGCAGGTGGTGAAGAAAACTTTACACAGCAACTGGATGAGTTTTATGACGGTTATTATTTCAATAGGGCGAATGAACCGGATATGCAATCGCTGACCTTATATAATGCGAGTAAGACCCCTTGGCGCTATCAGGAGTGGATACATCGAATAGCATTGGACACCATCATACAATATTACTTTAATGACAATAGTCGTGGAATCGGAGCACATATCGACCGGATCTATAAAAATGAGCCTAAAGCCTTTGTAAGAACCATGGACGACGATGCTGGTGCTATGTCGAGCTGGTGGGTGCTTTCTGCGATCGGATTGCAACAACCTTTGGTCGGAGAACCTGTTTTTTATATCAGCGTGCCATTTTTTGATCAAATCAAACTGGAAAATAAAGGGAATCCACTGACCATTGAGGTGACGAATCGAAGCGACAAAACGCGTTATATCAAATCGATTAAGTTGAATGGAAAAGATTTGAAGAGGTTATGGATCACACATGAAGAGCTTAGAAAGGGAGGGACGCTACAGATTGAATCGTCGGAAATACCAACTGATTATGGAAGGGATGATCCTTGGATAAGTCACATAGAAAACAATTAAACATGAGTTGATCAGAGATTGTAGACTAAATTGGCGTTTTTTACTACTTGGAGATTTAAATATACTGACCATACAGATTTGAAAATCGATGACCAGTTAATTTGCTCCAGAATAGAATAACCTCATGCTAAAATAATGCAGTTACAAAATTTGCGATAAAAACTACGAAACTCAATAGTTGTTAATATCAAAGTACGATTGATCATAGAGTCAGAGTTATTTGGCTACTTTTATTTGAGGTATTGAATCTGCGATTGGAGAGATCAAGACTGTATTTTCAAGGTGTAAATTTCTATATACTTTTGGGGTCAGACCTTTATGGTTTTTAAAAAATTTGTTTAAATGGCTTTCATCGGTAAAACCAAATTCATATACGATCTGCGATAGTGAAACGGTCGGAACAGTTAATCGAGTTTGAATTAAGTTTATGCGGTATTCGTTGACATAATTTCGATAACTTATACCAAACTTTTTTTTGAAATAATCACTGAAATAACTATTCGCAATAGAGAAGTGAGCGGCGATGTTTTTAATCTGAATAATTGACGGTTGGTAGATATGTTGATGTATGAAGGAAATGAGCTCTTCTTTACCGGGCTGACCATTGTCAATTCTTATATGAAGTTTAGCAGCAGCTTCGCTAATTAAGACTAAGATAGATCGTATCTGATAAAATATGAGCGCTGAACGAGAGATATCCTTCGAAAATTTGTACAATACTATATTCTCAATAATATTTCGAAGTATAGCATTGGAAGGTTCATCTATTTTTAATTTCACTTCCTTTAATAACTTATTCTTCATTATTCGGACAGGTTCATATAAATTGAAATTATCTACTGTATGCTGTGAGTGTTCTGACAGATATGCGTCTGTGAACTTTATAAATGTGAAGTGAGTACTTTTGTTTATCTCAAAATAATGTTCGTCTTCTGGACTTATTATAAACAGATCTCCTTCCCCATATTGAAACCTATTATTGTTCAGTAAATGAATGCCACTACCTTTGTGGATATAAACCAGTTCATAATAAGTATGGCTATGAAGGGGTAAATGAAAAGTCTTTTCTTCATAATCATGAATAACGAGTTGATCAAACTGTATTTTCTTCATTTTAAAAAGTGCTTACGATAAAAATACAAAAAATACCTTTAAATATACCTGGGCGTGGCGCCGGTAATATGCAATCTTTGTAATAGAAGATTTATCATTTTGTATCAATTACTTTATTTCACATTTATGCAAGATAACATTGATTTTTTGCCTTTTATTACGGGCTCTTTTGCCAAACCAGCTTCTGAGAATCCAACTGTAATGATGATTGAAGCAGCTTATAGATATCACAGTATCAACGCTCGTTATCTGAATTGCGAGGTTGAGCCTATGCATCTGGCAGATGCTATCAAAGGAGCAAAAGCCATGGGATGGATTGGTTTCAATTGTTCTATTCCACACAAAATAGCGGTCGTTCCATATCTTGATGAATTAGGAGGCTCTGCACGATTGATAGGTGCGGTTAATACTGTAGTTAGAAGGGGGGACCTTTGGATAGGTGAGAATACAGATGGAAAAGGATTTTTAAAAGCGCTAGAAATTATTGAAAATCCTAAGGACAAGTGTATTACAATATTTGGTGCTGGAGGAGCTGCTCGCGCAATTGCAGTTGAATTGGCGTTAGCGGGAGCCCATACAATTATTATTGTAAATAGGGACAAATCTAAAGGTGAAGAACTTGCCGATCTGATAAATAGTAATACTAAAACTAACGCGTTATTTAGTTGTTGGGAAGGAAGGTATAAGATAAAATTATCAACGAATATTTTGATCAATGCAACTAGTGTAGGGCTGTTTCCCAATGTGGATCAAAAACTCGATATTGAATTTGATCTTATCGGAAAGGAGATGATTATCGCAGATGTTATACCCAATCCCCCAGATACTCATTTTATAAGAACCGCTCGAGAAAAGGGATGTAGCGTTTTAAATGGTCTTAGTATGCTCGTTAATCAAGGCAGAATAGCAATTAAATATTGGATGGATATGGACGTCGAGCCTTCTGTTATGCATTCAGCGTTGGCCAATGTTTTAAAAATACACTAATGATCAAATTTAAACGTGTAGATCATATACTCATAAGTGTTCCTTTAGGCGGGCTAGCTTCAGCGCAAAGGTTTTATGCTGAGATATTGCGTTTGAATCAAATCCTTGGTAATCATCCCAGGGGGGCTATTTGGTTTGAAATCGGAGATATCCAGCTTCATATTCGTGAAGAAAAGTACCATCAAACAAATTCTGATATACATCCTGCGTTTGAAGTTTTCGACTTATCCCATGCTAAATTATTTTTGAAGAATCAGAATATAATCGTAAAATACTCGTCCAAGATAGATGGTCGAGAACGATGTTTTTTTCGAGATCCATTCGGAAATAGGTTTGAATTGATCGAATATCTAAGGTGCTAATATAGTGTAAACTTTACAGAAAAGGTATTATTTCCACGTCGTAGGTACCATCTGATTTCTTGTGGTGTTCATAAACTTTTGCGCTGACGGTTGCTATAGTTTTTTCTTTAGCAGGTGAAAAATCCCGTTAGATATCTTTTTACGTGAAGTTCAATAAAAAACTATGCAAAACAGGCCGAAATGGTGTGATTCTCCTAGACCTTTACATCGTCGGAAAATGATGCGTAGAAACGAAAAAAGTCGCTTTTCTATATAGAAAAGCGACTTTTTTGTTCTGTGCTCCCACCTGGGCTCGAACCAGGGACCAAAAGATTATGAGTCTTCTACTCTAACCGACTGAGCTATAGGAGCAGGTCTTTTGTTTTGTCAATTTAAACAGCTGTTGTGCCGTTTTGACGATGCAATTATCGATATTTGTATCGATATTTCAAAATAATTCGATGGAAAAAATTAAAAATATTGTTCTTGATTATGGGAATGTGATCTTTATGATCGACTTTGTAAAATTGAAAGATGCTTTTACTCAGTTAGGTATAGAAAATGTTGATGCCGTATTTGGACATCATGGTCAAAGTGCACTTTTTGATAATTTTGATAAAGGAAAAATTGATTCGACGCAATTTCGTGAGGGGATAAGAGAATTAACCCAAAATCCAGCACTGACGGACGCACAGATTGATACGGCCTGGAACAGTTTACTGATCGGTGTACCACAGGGAAATCATGAGATTTTAGTCCAGTTGAAAGATCGATACCGTACCTTTTTGTTAAGTAACAACAATGCAATTCATTATGCCTATTGTATGAATGATATTCATGAGAAATATGGTGTTGCCGACAATGAAGGTTTTTTTGAAAAGACCTATTACTCTCATTTGGTAGGGATGCGCAAACCTGATGCGGAGATTTTTGAATTAGTCATGCAAGAGCAACAATTGGATCCGGCGGAGACTTTATTTATTGATGATAGTCCTCAACATCTGGCGACAGCAAAACAATTGGGTTGGCATACGGCATTGTGTACGAAGGAGAAACCGCTAAGAATTTTGTTGGAAGAATTCGAATTGTTATAAAAAATAATTTTGTTTTCCTTTTTAAAAATAAATAGCTTACCTTTGTCCCACTTTAAATTTAAAAGCGGCGAAAGGAGGTATATATAACGCATGATTATCGTAAATGTAAAAGAAGGAGAATCTTTAGATAGAGCATTGAAACGTTTCAAAAAGAAATTCGAAAAAACTGGAGTTTTAAGAGAGTTGCGTTCACGTCAAGCTTACGAAAAGAGATCTGTAACTCGTCGCATTCAAGTGAAAAAAGCGATTTACAAACAAGCTTTGAATCAAGATGTAGCTAACTAATTGATTCGCTGAGAATTTTAAAATATAAAGGGAAAAGCAATGCTTTTCCCTTTTTTTTGTGCTTTTAAGTTTGTAATTTAAGCTATATAGCAAGGGAAAATATGTTGGAAAAGGAGTTTATTCGGTTTTTGCAGATTGAAAAAAGGTATTCAGAACATACGGTTATTGCCTATAAGCATGAGCTGGAGATGTTCCAGTCTTTTTTGGATCGTGAGGGACTGACTGTGCAGGATATCGTATACCGTGATTTACGTCATTATTTCGCGCAAATGGTAGAGTCCGGAAAAAATGCAAGTTCAGTCAACCGGAGTATGTCTTCAATGCGAACTTATTTTAAATTTTTGCAAAGAGAAGAGTGTATCGCGAAAAATCCCATGACGCTCATTAAAGCGTTAAAAACTGCTAAAAAACTACCTGTAGTCGTTGAAAAGGAAAAGCTGATGCGTTTATTGGATCAGATGGAACAGGAGCAGGATGGATTTGAATCCTGTCGCGATTATATGGTTATGGAATTGTTGTTCGGTACCGGGATTCGTTTGGCCGAATTGTTGAAAATTAAGGAGCAGGATATCGATTTTTTTAATAAAAATATTCTTATATTAGGTAAAAGGAACAAAGAACGCTTGGTTCCGATCAATAATCTTTTATTGAAAGAATTGAAAAACTATTTGCAACAAAAGGCGACGCAATTTGTTGATACTAATAACAGCTTACTAATCGTTACGAAAGAAGGAAAGCCGGCATATGCCAAGCTGATCTATGATATTGTACATCGGCAATTGACGCTGATTTCTACTCAAGGTAAGAGAAGTCCTCATATTTTGAGACATACTTTCGCAACGGCCCTGTTGGACAATGGGGCGGATTTAAATGCAATTAAAGAGCTGCTGGGGCATGCAGGGCTTGCGGCAACACAAGTGTACACGCATAACTCAGCAGAACGATTGAAGTCAATTTATAAACAAGCTCATCCAAAAGCTTAAAAAAAGGAGGAAAAATGAACATTACTGTGCAATCCATTCGATTTACTGCTGATCAAAAGCTAATCGAGTTTATCAAAAAGAAAACAGGAAAATTGGAGCAGTTTTTGGATTCCATTATTGGGGGCGAATGCTACCTGCGATTGGAAAATGTCGATGATGAGGCAAATAAAATTTCAGAAATTAAATTGAATATCCCGGGAAGCCAGCTTTTTGCGAAAGGGCAAGCGAAAAGCTTTGAGGAGGCGACAGATATTGCTGTAGAATCCTTGCGTAGACAGATTAACAAACATAAAACAAAGACGAAAAATACAGTTATCAATGGGCGTAATGAAGTTCTTGCCGTAGAGGAAGAAGAAGAGGAAGAAGAATACGATTAATAACTATTAAAATATAGAAATACATACAGGAGGTCAGTTGCTACTGACCTCCTTTTTTTTACCCGTCTATTGCAATTGGCTAGTAAGAACCTTGCGTGGATTTTCAGGTCTGTTGATCCATGCGAAATTAGGAAGGATTTATTTTGCATGAGTTGTTGGTAGGCTTATTTATATTAAATCAAAATAATCTTCTGTTTTACTTGGATTGATTATAAATAATATTTATTTTTGATCGATTTAAATGATAAGAGAAATAGAAATGTCAAAATTGGTTTGTCCGTTAGCAAATGTTGAGGAAGTTTTTTCAACCACAGCAGGTACAGTTTATCAATGTAGCCGCAAAAATTGTTTCTGGTTGGAATATAATAATGAAACAACTTCTTTCTCGGTATCGGATTTTTTGAAGTTTAAGAAGCGTATCGATGCGATTGATGTTGAGCACATGCTTCACGACACAACACGTTCATCGGATTTTGAAGTCATTATGCCTTTCCGTACCGAAAGGTGTTTCATCTTAGCTGTAGAGGATGTCCTTCAATTGCGCGAATTGTTAGATGGCGCTAAATTTATGATGGAATTGAATAGCGTAGTCAGAACTTGTTTGCAGGTTTCGCCATTTGCAGTTTTTGCATAAGGCTATACATATAAAAGAATTGAAAAAAGCGGTGTACGTCTGTGATGTACACCGCTTTTTGTTTGGAAAGACCTTATTTAATTTTAATTTAAATAAGTGTCAATGTGGTCGTCCTCTGGTTTTATTGACATTCAATGGTTTTTAGGCCTTTAAGCCACTTATTGTTTTAATTTATCGCTTATTGAAAGTGTCAATATTATGTATTTGTAATTGTATTGATTCTAAACAAGTTGCGGTTTCCATGTCTAATTTAGACTGAATTTGTATTGCATATTCTTGATACAGATTTTGAAGATCTACTGTATCTTTGTAGTGTAATCAGGTGATAATGTGTTTCACCTGTTGATATTTTAGAAATTAAACTTAAGGTAAATATGAAAGATTTATTGAAATTAAAATCTTCTTTGAAAGAAGAGATCGAAAATATATTGAATGCACAAATTAAAGTTGAAGCTCATTCTTCAGCCTTATATTTGGCAATGTCTTCATGGTGTGATGATCAAGGTTTGGAAAATGCTTCAGAATTTTTTGCGAAGCAATCCAACGAAGAGCGTGAGCACATGTTGAAGCTTTTCAATTATATCAACAACCGCGGTGGTCGTGCAATTTCTCCGGAAGTTACAGGTATCCCTCAAGATTTTGAATCGTTCCGTGGCGTTTTTGAACAAACATTGGAACAAGAGATGTTTGTTACTGAACAGTTCAACAACATCGCCGATAAATGTGCTAAAGCGAAGGATTATGTTACTTTTAATTTTGTACAATGGTTCTTGGAAGAGCAAGTAGAAGAGGAGTTTGTTGCAAGACGTATCCTTGAGTTGTTCGATGTGATTGGTGAAGACGGTACTGGTCGTTGGGAAATTGACAAACACCTCGTTAAGGTTGCCTTTGCGGGTGAATAATAAATTGTAAAAAATAGTGTAAAAAACGAGCTGTTGAGAAAACAGCTCGTTTTTTTATATACAAAATCACAACTTTTTACGTTAATAGCTTAAGAATTCTTATATTGAATTGTATTATTGCAAAGTCTATTTGATGGAACTAAGGGGCGGGAATATTATCCGGTTAGTACTTTTTTTAGCTATAACGAACTTGTTTTTTTTACCCAAAAGCGCTTTAGGGCAGGTGTCAAAAAAAGAAGTTTATGGAATTGTTGTAGATACTGCAGGAAGGCCCTTAAATGGCGTCAGTGTTCATCTGACGAGTTCTCGCGATACCTTGTTCTCATCCACTTCCGCAACAGGTTATTTTCATTTTAGTCGTGTACTCGGTAATGATATTCGTATTAGCTGTAGCCAGCTGGGCTTAAGTATATTGGAGCGTAGTTATCCGTTATATAATAGCACGACAGCTAAATTGGATGTCGGAAAATTGACCATGTTTCCCCATGTATCTCTTTTAAAAGAAGTTGTTGTACTGAAATATAAACCCATTGTATATAAGCAGGATACTGTTCAATTTAACCTAGATGCCTTTCAATTTGATCGTCGGGCACTCTTAGAAGAGGCTCTTAAAGCATTGCCCAATATACAGGTCTCCCGTGATGGTTCTGTCTATGCCTTCGGTAAGCCCATATCCTCTGTTAAGGTGGATGGAAAAAAATTCTTTGGTGGCGATGTGCTCACTGCTACACGTAACCTTCCTGCAGATTTTGTGAAAAGTGTACAGGTTATTGATTTTTATGGTGATGAGGCGACCGCAAAAGGAATTAAAAGTGCAGAATCTGAGAAAGTCCTGAATATCGTGCTCAAAGATGATAAGAAGAAAATTACTTTTGGTCAAGCCACGCTTGGCGGTGGTTCGGTAGATCGTTATTTGGGGAGTGCTGGGCTGAATCGTTTCAATGACGGTAAAGAGTACTCTGTTATCGCATCGGTGAATAATACGAATACCAATCTCTTTTCTTTCGGCTCTCCCAATGGAGGGGAGCGGGAACGGGAAATGGGCGAGCTAGCCGACTTTGCGGATCCAACGGATGGGGTCAATAAAATCGGATCTGTCGGGGGGAGTTTCTCTAGTCCACTTTCTAAAACGGTAACAGCAAGCGGTAAATATTCCTTTACGCAGCGCAATAATTATATCCAGGGAAATTCCTTATTACAATCGATATATGGATACGGCAAAGCAGCGAATAATTTGATTAGTAATTATGAAGACTACAAGATAAAATCAATCGATCGTATACATAAAATGGACTGGGATTTTGATATGAAGCTGTCGCCCAAAGATCAGCTTAAAATATCACCCAAACTATCTTGGACCAATTCGACCAGCAATACGTTAAAAGATAGAAGGATTCAAAATAATCGGTTGAGCAGTACGGGAAACTATGGCGCGGCCAATAGTACAGAAAGTCCTGCAGCGGCTTTAGATCTTTTTTACGTGCGAAGTTTTACTAAACCGGGGCGGAAAGTACTTTATACATTGCATACGGATTTTAATTCCCTGGATAAAGATGAGGAAGTGCGCGATTTTAATAGAGCGATCGACAGTAGCACGAATGTGCCAAAAATAACAGAGACTTATCTGAATCAAATGGTCCGTTCCAGCAATGAAAATAAAAATATCCAAAGTCGGTTGTCGTTGGTGGAGCCTGTTGATTTAGGTGGTACCTTGGAGATTAATTACGATTTCGACTATACCAAAATTGATGCTCGCCGCTCCACTTTTGATAATAACAATAATTTTAACAACGGCCCCATACTGGTAGACTCCCTTAGTTTGAAGTACGACTATTCCTTTGCTAGCAATAAAGTCGGCATGATTTATCGGCAAGATTTAAGCGAGAAAGTGAAAGTGAACTTCGGTTTTGCTGTTCAGCCTTCCGAATTAACGGGAAGTTCAACGGACAAACTGATAAAAACCTCCTATTCAAATGTTAACCTCGTGCCTTCTGCTGGATTGAAATGGAAGTTTACCAAAGAAGAGGATCTTTCCATGGACTATTATGGACGTAATAACCAGCCTAGCTTCTATCAGATACAGCCTGTGGTGGATAATACCAACACACAAAATATTGTGATCGGAAATAAGGATTTGAAATCCGAATTTGCACATAGTATTGTTTCAAAGTATCGGAAGTCCATTACACGAAGAGGGCAATATTTAGAAGCGAGTCTGGCTTTTAATTTGGTAAATGACAAGATTGTAGCAAACCGGACAATTGAACCCAATTCAACGATACAGAAAACGACCTATCGCAATACAGAAGGTTATTATGATATTAAGAGCTATTATTTGTTTACAGCTTCTTTATTGTCGGATAATTTGCAGATGAGCTTGAATGGTAATGCAGATTATTACAACAATATTTCCTATGTCAATGATAAAAAGAGCTTTGGTGGACACTTTTTGTTTACGCAGGCTCTTCAATTCCGCTATACCTGGAGTGATATCTTTGAAGCCGAATTAAATGGAAACTATTCTTTAAACAGGGCGACATTTGACTGGCCTGTACAAGATAATATCACGGCACATTCAGGGATTGTTGGGTTGGGATCTAAAGCTTATTTAGGGAAACATTTTACCATGGGACTTGAGCTTTCTCAAAAATTTAATGCGGGTTATTCGAGCTCATGGAACAATATTAATCCGACGATAATCAATGCCTATATGGAATATACTTTTGGAAGGAATAACTTGGGGATGTTGAGATTTCAGGGATTCGATCTGATGAATCAGAATACTGGTATTTCACGTGCCGTGGTGGGAAATGATATTTTAGATGTTCGGAACAATCGCCTGGCTCGTTATTTTATGCTTTCGCTCAATATAAGATTACAGAAATACCCGAAAAAATCATGATGAAAGCCGTCATTATTACTGAACCGGGGGGACCGGAAGTTTTGGAAGTCCGTGATGTGGAGATGCCGCAGATCGGTGAACTTGAAGTTTTGGTGGAAGTAAAGGCTGCAGGAGTGAATAGACCTGATGTCTTTCAGCGTAAAGGTAACTATCCGGCACCAGCCGGTGTAGATGGGCGAATACCGGGATTGGAAATAGCAGGGATTGTAGTCGCTAAAGGTAAGGATGTGGTCGATTGGGCTATTGGTGATCGTGTATGTGCGCTTGTTGCCGGTGGTGGCTATGCTTCCTATGCGAAAGTCTATCAGGGACATTGTTTACCTATTCCCGACCATTTGGGTTTTGCGGAGGCAGCCTCGCTGCCCGAGAGCGTTTTTACAGTCTGGGACAATGTCTTTCGAAGGGGTAAGTTGCAGGCCGACGATCATTTTTTAGTGCACGGTGGTGCTGGAGGGATTGGCAGTACGGCCATTCAGTTAGCGACCTTGTTTGGTGCGGTAGTATATACGACAGTCAGCTCATCTGAAAAGGCTAGCTTTTGTAAATCATTGGGAGCCAGTAAAACAATAAATTATAAAACGGAGGATTTTCTGGAGGCGCTGAAGCCTTTGGGAGTTGATGTTATTTTAGATAGTATTGGCGGATCATATTTTGAGAAAAATATCAATCTATTGAACCCTGATGGTCGATTGGTTTACATTAATGCGATGGAAAGCGCAAGAGTCGAGTTAAACTTGCTCAAATTAATGCAGAAACGGATTGTTCTAACGGGAAGTACGCTGCGGGCGAGAGACCGTGAATTTAAGCAAGTGCTACGGGATGATATCTGGTCTCAAGTATGGCCGAAGCTCAGCGTTGGCGATTTCAAACCTACCTTATACCGCGTGCTTCCTTTTGCGGAGGCTGCTGAAGCCCATCGATTGATGGAAGATTCAAGCTTATTGGGTAAAATTGTCTTAAGTTTTTGATCGCTGAAAGCTGAGCGGTGTAGTGCCAGTTACATTTTTGAAGTATTTATGGAAGCTCGAAAAGTTTTGAAAACCTGATTCAAAGCAGATCTGCTTCACCGTCTGTTTGTTTTCTATTAATAAATTGCAGGCTGTCTTCACACGCATTTCGATCAGAAACTGAAAGAGTGTTTTTCCGATTTGTGATTTGAAATAGCGGCAGAAAGAATTGGGCGTCATTCCCGTTAGGGAAGCAAGTTCCTGCAGCCGTATCTGGTCGCGATAATTTTCACCGATATATTGCATGGCAATCTGCATTCGGTTGGCGTCCTGATCTTGCAGCTGGATGGTAAAAGTGGGGCTCGTTAACAGATCATGTTGTTCTTCGGCCGAAATAAATTGTAAGATTTCTAATAAATGAATAATACGTGTGGTACCTGTTGCTGCCAAGATAGCGTCAATTAATTGCACAGTTTTTAGTCGGCTGCTCTCCAATAATGAAATGCCTCTTTTGGATACGCGTATAAGGTCTTTGATGGATTTATTTTCAGGTAAATTAATGAAATCATTTCCCCAAAAGTTTTCCTTAAAATGAATTACACGAATATCTGCGCTTTCTGCTCCTTCCTCTTGAAGATAAATTTCGTCAAATAACCAATAGTGAGGCAGGTTTGAACCAACAAGGGTAATATCGCCTGATTCAAAGCGCCGGACACTATCGCCAATAAATTGGGTGCCTGAGCCTTTGGCAAAATAAATTAATTCCAGTTCTTCATGGTAATGCCAAAGATTATGGTATTGGGGCGTATTGTCTCTTCTCGCGTTGAACGAATGCTCAAGATTGCTATTTAAATGAAGCAGCTGTGCTTTCATAATTATGAAATATATGCAGTAAAGTTACATAATTCAGTTTAGATATGGTAATATAGCTTAATAATTTGATAATATACTTGAATATTGTCTAGCATTTTTAAGCTTATTTTACATTAAATAACTACTTATAACCATTTGAAAAATATGACGAATAAAAAGAGTTACGCATTTGCCTTGATTTTGGTGACATCCTTGTTCTTTTTTTGGGGATTTATTCATAACCTTGATCCAATCTTAATTCCGCATTTGAGGAATGCGTTTAGTTTATCCCATTTTCAGGCTTCCTTAGTCGATTCGGCTGTATTTATCGCTTATTTTGTGATGGCGATTCCTGCTGGAATTATCATGAAAAGATACGGCTATAAAGCTGGTATTCTGATCGGATTGATCTTTTTTGCCATTGGCTGTTTTCTTTTTGTACCTGCGGCCAATACGATAAGTTATGTTTTCTTTTTGGGGGCATTGTTCGTTGTAGCCTGTGGTCTTACCATTCTGGAAACCGCTGCAAATCCGTATGTAGCGATTTTGGGAGATCCAGCTTCGTCGGCGCAAAGACTAAATTTTGCGCAGTCTTTTAATGGGTTAGCAGCCTTTGTTGCTCCGATTTTTGGGGGAAAATTTATTTTATCCCATGAACCCAAATCACAGGAAGAACTGGCGCAAATGGCTGAGCAGGCAAAGATGGCGTATATTCAGTCGGAAACAGCTGCTGTGAAATTGCCTTATGTGGTACTGGGGATATTGATCTTATTGATTGCTGCGTTGTTTTTCTTTACCAGATTACCTGATATCAAAGATGCTGAGGAAGAAGGTAGAGCCGGTTTTTTCCACGCATTGCGTCATAAAAATGTGCGTTGGGCAGTGGTGGCTCAATTTTTCTATGTGGGAGCGCAAGTTTGTATTTTAAGCTTCCTTGTATTATATGCAACAGAAGCTGCCGGAATATCGGGTAAGGATGGTGCCGATTATGCTGGGTTCGCTGGATTGGCTTTTATGTTGGGCCGGTTTATCGGTACATTTTTTATGCGTTTTGTATCAGCATCCAAGCTCTTGATCATCTATTCCGCTATAGCGATCGTTCTATCCCTATTTGTCATTTTCGGATCGGGTATTCAGACCCTTTATGCGCTGATTGGCATTGCATTCTTTATGTCCATTATGTTTCCGACAATATTCGCGTTTGGTGTACAAGGTATTGGTGCCGATACCAAATCTGCTTCTAGTTTGATCGTCATGTCTATTGTAGGTGGTGCTTTATTGCCTCCAATATTGGGTTTTATCTCCGATAAAACGGGACATTTCCAATACGGCTATTTTGTACCATTGGTTTGTTTTATTGTTGTCTTATTGTTTGCTTTCCAAAATAGAAATGTCAGTATTGCGGAAACAGAAAATCTTAAATCACATTAATTAGTTAGTAATGAAAAGATATGTCATGGCCTTGGATCTTGTGGACGATCCACAATTGATCAAGGAATATGAGGATTACCACCGCGAAGTGTGGCCGGAAATAAAACGCTCGATTCTGGATGCAGGTATTCTGCAGATGGAGATCTATCGTTTTGAAAATAGATTGTTTATGAACATGGAGGTGGGTGAAGATTTTTCATTTGAGAAAAAATCAGCTATGGATGCTGCCAATGAAAAAGTTCAGGAATGGGAACAGCTGATGTGGAAATATCAGGCGGCTATTCGGGGGGCAAAGCCAGGAGAGAAATGGGTAATGATGACGAAAATATTTGAATTAGTATAATTATGGCTATACAGCGCTATTTACAGATCCATCCAATGGATAATGTCCTTGTTGCATTACAGGACTTGGCTGAGGGAACAACAATTGTTTTTGAAGGTAAGGAATTTACATTAAAGCAAGCTGTTGCTGCCAAACATAAATTCACGATCCAGCCAATGGAACAAGATACAGAGATATTGATGTATGGTGTTCTGGTAGGGAAATTGAATACTCCTTTAGCTGAAGGGGAACTTATTACCACCGAAAACTTGCGCCATGCGTCGGAAGATTTTAGAATGGGCAACCGTAAGACAGCTTGGACAAAACCTGATGTTGCTGCATTTAAAGATAAAACGTTCAATGGATTTCACCGTTCAAATGGGACTGTTGGAACGGCCAATTACTGGTTGGTTATTCCGTTAGTTTTTTGCGAAAACAGAAATGTATTGACCTTGAAAGCTGCTTTTGAGGAGAAGCTGGGCTATAAAGTAAAAGCAAATAATTACGTTTCCGAGGTCGAAGATCTCATCGGCTTATATAAGTCTGGTGCTGATGTAAATGCGATCCTTAGTCAGGATCTGCTTGCTAATTCGACTTCCAGTGAGCAGGAACGCCTATTCAAAAATGTCGATGGAATCAAGTTTTTGAATCATGAGATGGGATGCGGTGGAACGCGTATGGATTCGGATGCATTATGCGGTCTTTTGGCTGGCTATATTACCCATCCGAATGTTGCGGGGGCAACCGTATTGAGTTTAGGATGCCAGCATGCGCAGGCTTCTATTCTGAAGGCGGAAATTGAAAAGCGAAGCCCTGGTTTTGATCGCCCGCTATATATTTTCGAGCAGCAGAAAGAAGGAACTGAAAAGGAACTTATGCAAAAGGCTATTAAAGCAACTTTTGCGGGGATGATGCAAGCTGATAAAAATGAGCGCAAACCAGCCACATTGGACAAATTGTGTATTGGACTGGAATGTGGTGGCTCGGACGGATTCTCGGGTATCTCTGCTAATCCTGCGCTCGGTTTTGTGTCGGATATTTTGGTGACTTTAGGCGGATCGGTGATTCTGGCGGAGTTCCCTGAATTATGTGGCGTGGAACAGGAGTTGAGTGATCGTTGTATCGATGAGCCAACTGCGGAGCGTTTTATGTCGCTGATGCGTACTTATAATGCAAAAGCCGAGGCTGATGGCTCGGGTTTCTATATGAATCCTTCTCCGGGAAATATTCGTGATGGCTTAATTACTGACGCGATTAAGTCTGCAGGAGCAGCCAAAAAAGGAGGAACCTCACCTGTTGCAGCAGTGATTGATTATCCTGAATTGGCCAACGGTCCGGGGTTAAACTTATTATGTACTCCAGGTAATGATGTGGAAAGTACCACTGCAGAGGTGGCCGCAGGTGCCAATATCGTCTTGTTTACGACTGGCCTAGGTACACCCACGGGTAACCCGATTACACCGGTTGTGAAACTTTCAACAAATACCAAAACTTTTGAGAAAATGCCCGATATCCTGGATCTGAACTGTGGTACCATTATCGAAGGTACAGAGACTATTGAGGAAGTTGCACATCGTATTTTGGATTATGTGATAGAAGTTGCTTCCGGTGAAGTGCAACCAAAAGCGGTGTTGTTGGGGCAAGACGATTTCATTCCATGGCGTAGAGGTGTTTCATTGTAGTTGAGTATAATGAGTTTATTGAAAATCCATGACAACTAATTATTTACATATGAAACTTAAACATGTAATCTGTGGTTTGGCCTTGCTGATGGGATCTGTATCCGCGAGCTATAGCCAGCAACATTATCAACCGAGTCCCGAAAATTTAAAAAATAGGGAATGGTTTGAACAATCTCGGTTTGGTGTTTTTATCCATTGGGGGGTATATAGTGTGCTGGGAGATGGTGAATGGGTCATGAATAACCAAAATATCAGTTTGGATGAATATGCATTGCTGCCTAAATTTTTCAATCCAATTTCCTTCAATGCGAAAGAATGGGCGAAGTTATTTAAACAGGCCGGAGCAAAGTATATCACCTTTACTACCAGGCATCATGATGGGTTTTCGATGTGGGATAGCCAGATTTCGGATTATAACGTGGTGAAGAAATCGCCCTTCAAACGCGATATTGTGAAAGAGTTGGTGGAAGCTTGCCATGCTGAAGGGATAAAAGTGATGTTCTACTATTCACTTTTGGATTGGCACCGGGATGATTATCTACCCGTTGGTAAAACGGGCGGCGGCATTGCGGGCCGCGATTCAACAAAAGGGGATTGGAATCATTATGTCCAGTTTATGAAAAGCCAATTAACGGAGCTGTTGAGCAATTATGGCAACATCGATGGGATTTGGTTTGATGGTCATTGGGACAAGCCCAATGAAGATTGGCATTTCAAAGAAATCTATGAATTGATTCATAAGTTACAGCCACAATGTTTGGTGGGTAACAATCACCATTTGGCACCATTTGAAGGTGAAGATTTTCAGATGTTCGAACGTGATTTACCTGGGGAGAATACCACTGGGTTCGGCACGAAAGCACATGATGTTGGGATATTACCGAAGGAAGTATGTGGAACAATTGCTGGATCGTGGGGATTTGAACTGAAAGATCGGACACGAAAATCTTTTCAGGAAGTGCTGAAATACCTGGTCAAGGCAGCTGGTCATGGCTCCAATTTATTGCTCAATGTAGGTCCAATGCCGAACGGTGAGATTCAGGACTATCAACAGGAGCGTTTGAAAGAACTTGGAAAATGGCTATCGCTTTATGGTGAAACAATCTATGGAACAGAGGGGGGAGCGGTGTCGCCAACAGACGATTATGCGTTGACAAAAAAAGGAAACCAGGTGTATCTACATGTGTTTAAAACGGATAAAAAGGAATTGTTGATCAATAACCTGCCTTATCAAGTGAAAAAAGTAAGCACATTTATCGGAAAGAAAGAGATTAAGTTTAGTCATAAGAACAATAGTCTACGCGTGGATTTGCCAACATCGACAGATGAAGCAGATTTGGTATTGACATTAACAATTAAATAACAATGGGAAAATTAGAACAAAAAGTAGCTGTAATTACCGGTGGTGGTAGTGGGATAGGCCGTGCGATCAGTCTGCAATTTGCTGCAGAAGGAGCAAAAGTTCATATTCTGGATTTGAATGAAGACGGTGGTAATGCGGTGGTTGATGAGATCTTGGCTTTGGGTGGTCAGGCTGTGTTTAATCGTTGTAATGTAACTGATCAGCAAGAAATTACTGCTATAGCACAAAATATCGGAAAAATTGATATTTTAGTAAATAATGCAGGTATTGCTCATGTTGGTAATTTGGAAAATTGTCAATCAGAAGATTTTGAGCGTGTTTTTAATGTGAATGTTAAGGGCGCTTATAATGCATTGCATGCTATCGTGCCGATGATGAAAGCGCAAGGTTCTGGAGCAATCCTTAATCTAGCATCCATCGCTGCATGGGTTGGTATCACGGATCGTTTTGCTTATTCGATGAGCAAAGGTGCTATTTACGCGATGTCAATGTCTGTTGCAAGGGATTACATGGCATACGGTATTCGTTGCAATAGCATTTCGCCTGCACGTGTACATACGCCATTTGTCGATGGATTTATCGCAAAAAACTATCCTGGAAAAGAGGAAGAAATGTTTGAAAAATTATCAGCAAGCCAGCCAATAGGCCGAATGGCACAACCGGAGGAAATTGCCAAATTAGCACTTTTTCTGTGTAGTGACGACGCGGGCTTTATTACTGGGAATGACTATCCAATTGACGGTGGTTTTATTAAATTGAACAATTAAAAAGCTAAAAATAAAATATCTATTATCTCAATACTATAAAAATGAAATTAATACGTTTTGGAGCTCAAGGCAAAGAGAAAATCGGTGTTCAGATCGATGGTGTAAATTACGATGTAAGCGCATTTGGTGGTGATTACAATGAACAATTCTTTGCTGAGGATGGTGTAGCTCGTTTAGAAGAATTTGTGAAGGCAAATGAAGGTAAGTTGATTGAAGTTCCTCAAGACGAGCGTATCGGAGCACCTTTTGCCCGCCCATCCAAAATTGTTTGTATTGGATTGAACTATTTAGACCATGCAAAGGAAACCAATGCACCTATTCCTGCTGAACCGATCATCTTTATGAAATCGACCACTTCGTTGGTAGGGCCATACGATAATGTCATGATTCCTAAAGATTCTTTAAAAACAGATTGGGAAGTGGAATTCTGTATCGTGATCGGCAAAAAAGCCTCTTATGTAGAAGAGCATGAGGCCTTAGATTATGTAGTTGGTTATGTGTTGCACAATGATGTTTCCGAACGTGAGTATCAGTTGGAGCGTGGCGGTACCTGGGATAAAGGAAAAGGATGTGATACTTTCGCACCAATGGGACCCTTCATGGCGACAAAAGAGGAAATCAAAGATATCAACAATGTGCGCCTATGGTTAAAGGTAAACGGAAAAACCTATCAGGATGGCAATACCAAGGATTTGATCTTCTCGGTAGCACATGTGGTATCGTATGTGTCTAAATTTATGACCTTGTTGCCTGGCGACGTTATTTCAACAGGTACACCTGCAGGTGTTGGGTTAGGATTTAATCCACCGATTTACTTGAAACCCGGTGATGTTATCGAGTTAGGAGCAGATGGTCTTGGGGAGTCCCGTCAGACTGTTGTAGCGTATTCAAAAAATTAATTGCTCATCAGGTTTTCATTTTATTATGCGTATAGATACCCATCAGCATTTCTGGAAATTCGACCCAATTAGAGATCGTTGGATTACCGAAGAAATGCAGGTCATAAGACGTGATTTCAGCCCTTTGGATATTCAGTTTGTGCTTGAACGAAATGGATTCGGAGGGAGTGTTGCTGTTCAGGCAGATCAATCCAAAGAAGAGACTGCTTATTTGGTTCAGCTGGCTAATGATTATCCTTTTATTAAAGGCGTTGTGGGCTGGATTGATCTTCAAGCAGCAGATATTCGACAACAGTTGGATGCCTATCAATCAGATACGGTCATCAAAGGATTTCGTCATATTGTTGAAGGAGAAGCGGATCCTGATTTTCTTATCCGCCCTGCCGTACTAAATGGACTGAAGGCATTGGCAGATTATGGTTATACTTATGATCTGCTCATCCGTCCACGTCATTATGTAGCAACGCTAGATTGTGTGCAGCAAAATCCAAATCTACAATTTGTGTTGGATCATATTGCCAAACCGCCAATCAAGTCGAAAGCATTTGATGAGTGGGCAGCGTTTATTGATGCGCTATCGGCTTTTCCGAATGTTGTATGTAAAGTTTCTGGACTTGCCACAGAGGCCCATTGGGAGGGATGGAAGCTTGATGATTTTAAACAATATCTGGAGCATATCTTTGCACGTTTTGGAAAGGAGCGCATTATGTATGGGTCAGATTGGCCGGTATGTCTATTGGCGGCATCTTATGAAGAAAGTATTGCCATAGTTGAAGATAAACTAGGGCAATTTACAGCTGCAGAGAAGAACGCATTTTGGGCAGAGAACGCTATACGTGTATATAATCTTTAAAAGGAAAAACTTCAGTATGTTATGAAAGGGAAAAATAACATGCTGAAGTTTTTTATTGGCCAAGAAGCCGGATAAATGGGCTGAATAACGTCAATATAAAATTAATCAATAACCAGAGAACGAGTTCATTGTTGCGAATGTTAAGCACAATCAATGAAACAAACCATTCAATAAAAGTATTATGGATCTTCATTTAAGAGATAAAGTTGTTATTGTTACCGGCGGAGCAAAAGGTATCGGGCGGGCCGTAGTTCATGCCTTAGCTAAAGAACAGGCTATTCCGGTCATTGTTGGCCGTAAACAGGCGGATAATGAAAAAGTCAAGCAAGAAATCAAGCAATTTGGTGTGGATGCACTCTGTATTGAAGCAGAGTTATCTAAACCCGAAGATTGTGAACGAGCAGTCCAAAAAACATTGGAAGTATATGGCCGTATCGATGGTTTGGTGAATAATGCTGGGCAAAATGATGGTGTCGGATTAGCATCAGGTAATTATGAAAAATTTGTTGTTTCTCTGCATAAGAACTTAATTCACTACTATCTGATGGCACATCATGCCTTGGATGCATTGAAAGCTTCTAAGGGCAGTATTGTGAATATTTCGTCCAAAACTGGCGAAACAGGACAGGGGAATACCTCGGCTTATGCGGCATCCAATGGCGGACGCAATGCGCTTACACGCGAGTGGGCTGTAGAATTGTTACCTTACTCGATTCGTG
This sequence comes from Sphingobacterium sp. UBA7253, assembly GCF_002472745.1. Lineage (NCBI taxonomy): Bacteria > Pseudomonadati > Bacteroidota > Sphingobacteriia > Sphingobacteriales > Sphingobacteriaceae > Sphingobacterium > Sphingobacterium sp. UBA7253. The sequence goes on from NZ_DKSP01000119.1 coordinate 57,787, forward strand.
TAAATGCCATTATCGTGGCAGAATGTGCCACTCCGCAATACGATACCTGGATTCAAACCTTATCGAATCCGGAGGAGACCTTGAAGAAAATTACGGATCGCATTCCATTGGAGCATCGCATGACGACAGCAGAAGAAATAGCCGATACAACAGTCTTTTTGCTGTCTAACAAGTCAAGTCATACAACTGGCCAATTGATTCATGTGGACGGCGGCTATGTGCATCTGGATCGCTCTATTATTGCTGAATCGTAGCAGAGCAGCGATTGGATTTTGGAAATTAAACTTGTGTGGTTTTTAAAGAGACAACTTTGTTCATTTCCAAAATCCATGAGCGTTTTTTGATATTGCCCTTCAATCAATGAAAACACCTCCCATCGAACTCGGGTAGTAGTGGTATGGTGAATGTTCTACATAGCGAAGACGAAGGGGAAGTTGTATGAAATGCAGTTAGCTAAAACAAAAAAAGCCTGTTCAATGAACAAGCTTTTTTTGTGGTGCCACCTGGGTTCGAACCAGGGACACAAGGATTTTCAGTCCTTTGCTCTACCAGCTGAGCTATGGCACCAGTTGACCTTTTATTTAAATCTGTGATCATCAGATTGAAGCGTGGTGCCACCTGGGTTCGAACCAGGGACACAAGGATTTTCAGTCCTTTGCTCTACCAGCTGAGCTATGGCACCGCTTTTTGCTATGGGTTTGTTCCCCTATTGCGATGCAAATATAGTCCGATAATTTGAATTCTAAAACTTTTATGGAGATTATTTTTATACTTTTTTCGAACGTGTTGATTTTGATCGAGATAAAATTACAAGAAACTAACATATAGGAAAAGGAATAAGCTGTATCTTTGCATTTCAATAATTAGAGATGAGTAAAAGAGGAAGAGTTTTAGTTGCAATGAGTGGAGGGGTAGATAGCTCCGTTGCTTCTGTCATGCTCCACGAACAAGGATATGAAGTTATCGGTATCACGATGAAGACATGGGATTATGCATCCGCAGGTGGTTCGTCGAAAGAGACCGGATGTTGTAGCCTTGATAGTATCAATGACGCTCGTACATTAGCCGTAAACTATGGTTTCCCTCATTATATATTAGATATACGTGATGAGTTTGGAGATTTTGTGATTGATAATTTTGTAGAAGAATATATTGCTGGACGCACGCCTAACCCATGCGTATTGTGTAATACCCACATCAAATGGGAGGCTTTAATGAAACGTGCTGACAAATTGGACTGTGAATTTATCGCTACCGGGCACTATGCCAATATCCGTATGCACGACAATGGTCGCTATGTGATATCAAAAGGTAAGGATGAAAATAAAGATCAATCTTACGTTCTATGGGGTGTGTCTCAAGAAAACCTTGCGCGGACGCAGTTCCCTTTAGGATCTTTCACGAAAAAGGAAATTCGTCAGATGGCTTTGGATATGGGACAAAAAGAATTGGCCAATAAGTCTGAAAGTTATGAAATCTGTTTCGTTCCTGACAACGACTACCGTGCGTTTTTGAGACATAAGGTGCCAACATTGGATCAACAAATTGGTCCAGGTAATTTTATCCTTTCCGATGGTACCGTCGTCGGTAAACATATTGGCTACCCTTATTTCACCATCGGTCAACGTAAAGGCTTAGGTATTGCCTTAGGTAAACCGATGTTTGTGATCGAAATCCTTCCAGAAAGTAATACGGTGGTATTGGGTGAAGAACACGAACTTGAAAAGTCACATGCCTATGTTCGCAATGTGAACTTTGTGAAATATGCCGGACTGGATCAACCGATGGAAGCAATTTCAAAGGTACGTTATAAAGATTCTGGTGCTTTGTCGACCATCTCCCAAGAAGGCGATAAAGTACGCATTGATTTTGTACACAATGTGAAGGGTATTGCTCCTGGACAATCGGCCGTTTTTTATGAAGGCAATGATCTACTCGGTGGTGGTTTCTTAATGAAATAAGAAGAAGCTGGATTGAGATCTAGCATAAGAATTTTAATCCCTATACTGTCTTTACAGTATAGGGATTTTTATTTGGTTTAAAATGCGACTTATCTGGGCTTCAAACTCGAAGATATTCACCTTCCGCTATAAAGATTGAGAAATCTTAATTTGTTATTACTAATAATTTTAGTAATTTTAACTTATGAATTCGTCAGAATATTTTAAGGGTAGAGGGGCACAGATCAATCCTAATAACAAATTTTCTTCTAACCAATACGTGCAGGAGCATGTTGAAGGGCTGGATGAGGAGTTTTTGGGGGCCGAAAAAACACAATTTATTCCGACTCATCCAAAATCCATTATTTCCAAGTCAAATAGTCCGGATCTCCGTTTTGAAAGATCCATTAATCCCTATCAGGGCTGTGAACATGGGTGTATTTACTGTTATGCGCGCAATTCGCATGAGTATTGGGGTTTTAGTGCAGGATTGGATTTTGAGCGTAAGATCTTGGTAAAACATAATGCCGCTCAGCTTCTCGAACAGGAGTTTAGAAAATCGAGCTATCAGCCCGATTTGATTATGCTTTCCGGTAATACAGACTGTTATCAACCTATTGAACGGAAGCTGGGTATCACACGTTCGCTTTTAGAATTGATGGTCAAATACCAGCATCCGGTCTCTATCATCAGCAAAAATGTACTGATGCGGCGGGATTTTGATCTTTTGCGTGAACTTGCAGCACGCAATCTGGTTTCCGTTGCAGTAACCATCAATTCGTTGCGCGAGGAGGTACGTCAGAAAATGGAACCACGTACTGCAACGGCATCGGCCCGGTTGAAACTGATCGAGGGATTGACAGGGATTGGTGTACCCGTCATGCTGATGATGGCACCCATTGTTCCGGGGATCAATAGTGATGAGATTTCAGATCTGATTCGTTCGGGGGCAGATGCGGGCGCAATTACAGCCTCTTATACCATCGTGCGGCTCAATGGACAGATCGGTGGTATCTTTAAGGATTGGCTCTATCAGAACTACCCTGACCGTGCTGAGAAGGTATTACATTGGATTGAAGCCTGTCATGGTGGAAAAATTAACGATACCGATTTCGGGCGGAGGATAAAAGGGGATGGTCATATGGCCGAGAGTTTACAGCATTTATTCAAGCTTTCTGTCAAGAAATATATGAATAATGGGACGCTCCCATCCTTGAGAAGGGATCTTTTTCGCTTACCCGATGCAGGCACACAGCTGGGATTGTTTTAGTTATTAGTGTCAAATGGCAGCAGAAAATAAGCCATTTGTGTAATTTTAAAAATGGAAATTAAAACAGAACGGCTCAAGCTCAGATCCGTAGAGAAAATAGATTTGGAAAATATCCATTCCCTATTAATGTACCCTGAATCTGCATTGTTTAATCCGAGTGGATTTCCGGATGGAATAGCCCATACGGCGCAAATGGTGGAAGCTTGGTCAGCGCAAATCCATGAATCCGATGTCCGAAAGGATTATACCTTTTATATAGAAACTCTAGAAGGAAGGGAGTTTATTGGTCTAATTAATATCAGCGTTGTCAAGCTACGCTATCGAAATGCAGAAGTATGGTTTAAGCTTGTTCCGACAATGTGGAAGAAGGGCTATGCAACAGAGGCATTGAACCGAATCCTGACATTTGGTTTCAAGGAACTTAATTTTCATAGAATTGAGGGCGGTTGTGCGGTTGAAAATATCGCTTCCGCTAAAGTAATGGAGAAAGTCGGCATGGTCAAAGAGGCCCGCAGACGCAAAATTTTGCCGTTAAAAGATGGTTGGAGCGATAATTATGAATTTGCTATTCTCGAGGAGGAATACCCGCTTTAAATTTTAGCAAAAAAGCCTTACTCATGCAATGAATCAGGCTTTTTTTATTGATAAGATCGAGGTTCTGTGAACTAAGATTTCTTTCTTTTGATCAAAACATAACTCACATAGAGTAATATAAGCCAAGCGGGGATCAATTCTACCGGAAGTTTCATTCCTGTGATCCACATGATGCCAAGTACAGCGATCAAAAAGATCAGACAGATATAGTTACTTAGGGGATATAGAAAGGATGGGAACTTGGTCCGCAAGTGGGCATCGAGTTTATTTTTTCTGAAATACAAATGTGTAATGGAAATCATGACCCAGTTTATAATCAGTGAAGATACCACAAGCGACATCAAGATCTCCAAGGCATTTTTCGGCGCAATATAGTTGATAAATACACAGATCGCAGCGAAAAGTGCCGAGACCAAAATTGCGTTAATAGGCGCATGATTCTTGTTGAGTTTCGAAAGAAAACGAGGGGCATTCCCCTGTTCTGCCAGTCCATATAGCATTCTGCTGTTGCTGTACACACTGCTATTATATACTGATAATGCGGCGGTAAGAACAATGAGATTTAGCGCATTTGCGATAATTTTTGTGAAATAGAAAGTCTTTCCAAAGAGGGTAAATTCAAATCCATTAAGTTTGTCAAATACCAGTACAAAAGGACTTGTATCGGCGGTGATATTCGTCCACGGTGTCAAAGAGAAAAGAATAATGAGTGCACCTACATAAAAGATCAAGATCCGATAGATCACCTGGTTGGTCGCTTTGGGGATGTTCTTTTCGGGATGTTCGGCTTCTGCAGCAGTAATACCAACCAACTCTAGACCACCGAAAGAAAACATAATCAATGCCATGGCCGAAAGGAGACCTTCAAAATTGCCATCCGATGTTTCGCTAAACCAGCCTTTTGGGAAAAAACCGCCATGTGAAGTCAGGTTGCTGAGACTTGCCTGCTCACCTCCAGTACCGCTTACCAGTAAGTATACACCAAAAACAATCATTGCGATGATCGCAATAACCTTAATGATAGAAAACCAAAATTCCGTCTCGCCATAAATTTTGACAGAGGCAAGATTAAGGGCGTTGATTGCAAAGAAGAAAAATAAACTTGATGCCCATAGGGGTATTTCAGGCCACCAGAACTGCACATAAACGCCTATTGCTGTAAGTTCGGCCATGCTTACCAAGATATACAGGACCCAATAGTTCCAGCCCGAAGCATAACCTGCAAAAGAACCCCAATATTTATTGGCGAAGTAGCTAAAACTTCCTGAAACAGGTTCTTCAACGACCATCTCGCCCAATTGGCGCATAATAAAAAAAGCAATAATTCCAGCGAAAGCATAGCCGAGTATAACTGCCGGCCCAGCTAGTGTGGCAGCCTTTCCGATACCTAGAAATAAGCCTGTACCAATTGCACCACCCAGGGCAATTAATTGAATATGTCTATTTTGAAGTCCTCTTTTTAATTCTTCCTTATTGTTCTGTTTCTCCATGTGTATGGTTAATACGGTTACTAGTCTGTTTTGACCGATCCTTGGCAGGGGAAACCTGTGAAGACTTTACTCCTTACCAGAATCGAATTGGTCAAAATTGCTGCCGCTGTATGATGTGCCGACGAATAACGTGGCTCCCAGTGCATCTTTTGCCCTAAGCGCATAAAGTTAATAAAACACTTAGGTATTTGTGCACATTCTGTTGTGCTTTTAATGTATTTCGTTGTTTTTTTATAAACAATGGCGGGAGCCATGTTTTTGGCTAAGAAATAGAAAGCGCCGTAATTTAGAAATACGGCGCTTTATGAATTAGTAGCTAGTGTGATTTTTGGCCACTCTAGCTAATAACGAAATCTTATTTGCAAATGCTACTCAAAAAGATAAATTAATTTGCTTTTTGTGTTTTTTCTACGCTGCAGTCGCATCCACAGCCTTTCGAGCAGCTAGACTTGCCCTTTAATGATTTTCGGACATTTTTAACGACATACCATACAGCCGCCAAGACGAGAATTCCTACGATGAGATATTGTACTGTTAAATTATCCATAGCTTTTTATTTTAAAAGTTGATAAGCAATTAAGGCACTGAAATAGGCCAAACCTGTCATAAAACCAAGCTGTATTAAAGTCCATTTCCATGAGCCTGTTTCCCTTTTTACTGCCGCAATTGTACTCATACATTGCATAGCAAAAGCATAGAACAGTAATAAGGATACACCGGAAGCTAAATTGTAAGCCGGTAAACCGGTATTCCGGTTAATTTCGCTTTTCATTTTGCCTAATACCGTTGTTTTAGATGCTTCATCTTCGATATCCACTTCATCACCAAGGCTATATACTGTTGCCATTGTGCCCACAAACACTTCACGGGCAGCAAAGGAAGAAATGAGACCTATGCCCATCTTCCAGTCATAGCCCAATGGTTTAACAACAGGTTCAATAGCCATGCCAAGATAACCAAGGAAGGAGTGTTCCAGACGATATGATGAAACTTCATGCTCCAAATCTGCTTCGGACAGGTTGGGGTTATTTTTTGTTACATATTCTTCTGCTTGGCTAAATTTGTCGTTTGGACCAAAACTACCTAATGCCCAGAGTATAACAGAAATGGCTAAAATAATTTTACCTGCGCCGAAGACAAAGCTTGATGCTTTTTCCCAGACATTTAAGGCTACATTTTTCCAATCCGGAGTCTTATAGGTGGGGAGTTCAAAGATGAGAAATGATTTGTGTTTTGATTTGATGACTTTGGTCAGGATAATCGCGGATAGCAAAGCTGCGAATATGCCAAGCAGGTACATCACAAACAATACAATCCCTTGTATTTGAAAGCCTCCTAATTTCGTGTCCGGTATCACCAGTCCGATCAGAACGATATAAATAGGGAGACGTGCTGAGCAGGTCATAAAAGGTGTTACCAGAATAGTGACCAGTCTTTCTTTGCTATTTTCGATGTTACGTGCAGACATGACTGCAGGAACAGCACAGGCCACTCCGGAAATCAATGGAATCACTGATTTTCCATTTAGACCAAAGGGACGCAGCCAGCGGTCCATCAGGAAAACAACACGGCTCATATAGCCCGTTTCTTCCATGATCGAGATAAAGATGTATAAAATAACAATCTGTGGAATGAAGATTACAATCCCGCCAATACCTTTGATAATACCATTGCTGAGCAAATCGGTCAGAGGTCCTGCAGGAAGTGCTGTTTGCGTATAGGCTGCAAGATCACCAAATAAGCCATCGATAAAATCCATGGCTGGTCCAGACCAGGTATAAATTGCCTGGAAGATTAAAAAGAGGATACCAAAGAAGATGACATAACCAAAGATTGGGTGAAGCAGGATGCTATCAATCGTATTGGTTTTGTTTTTATTCGAGGATTCATCCTTTACATAGATTTCAGCAAGGCTGCTATCTAGGGATTTACTGCGCAATATGGCTTCGTCTTTTTGCAGCTTCTCGGCCCGCAATTGATATTTTTCACGGATTTGCTGAATAGCCTGATTTTTTTCCTTCGATAAAAAGGATACTTCGCCTTTGGCCAGGTATTGCCAGGTGTGGTATTCCGTATCTAATGGGAAAAGACGTTTAGTTTCCTCTAATGCTGCATCAGCTTCCGTTGGTAGACTGAATTTGCTGATATACATGGGCGGAACAGCATCAAAGTTTTTGATCAGCTGATCGATACCTTGCCCCGTACGTGCATTGGTTTCGTATACTTTAGTATTTAATAGGTGTTCAAGTTTTTGAACATCGATTGTAATTCCTTTTTCTTTGGCTTCATCAATCATATTGATGACAAAGATGGCCGGCAGACCGAGTTCCCGGGCTTGTTGATAAAGAATAATAGACCGTTTTAGGTTCGTAGGTTCAGCGACGACAACGACGAGGTTTGGTCTGAAACTGCTTTCTTTATTGACTAAAGTGTTGAAAACAACTTCTTCGTCCAATGAACTTGGGAACAGGGTATATGTGCCCGGTAAGTCAATAATACGATAAACTTTGTTGTTGGCTTTAACTTGCCCCTCACGTTTTTCGACCGTAATACCGGGATAATTTCCTACTTTCTGATTTAATTTTGTAATCCGGTTAAATAGAGATGTTTTACCCACATTTGGATTACCCAAAAGTGCAATAATCGGGTTATTCATTATTTCTGATCAATAAGGATGACTTTAGCTTCTGATTTGCGGATAGCAATTAAGGCGTTATTAGCACTAATATTTAGACATATAGGACCGTCCAAAGGTGCGATATGTTTCACCTCTACTTCAGTACCGGGTATAAACCCCAATTCGAAAAATTTAGCTGGAATTTCGTGTGAATCAAAATCTATAATTACCGCTTT